>CAZYEM010000423.1:0-2512 GCA_964646395.1 uncultured Bacteroides sp. | reverse complement strand
AAATTCAAAGAAATTAGGGTTGATCTCAAAAACGGCGGAAGGTGGTCAATTTATCTGGCGTGTCCAATCAGTGTAACTGGTTATCGATTTCCAAAAATCTTCAATTAATACAATTGCATGAAGAATATCAGACAAATATTTCAGACCCTTTTCCGTTATAAATCAACACTTTAGTTGAATCAATATTCTTTCTTAAATAGGGATTACGTACCGAAGAGTCTGTTAATAGGTCAACTTTTCTATGGAAGAATAGCTCAAAAGTATCCCAGAGAGAGAGCAATTTCTCCCCTCTTTCAATGGGATCAAGAACATCAATCTCAACAAGCAAATCGATATCACTTGTAATGTCATTGAACTTATCTGTTGTGGAAGAACCGAAGGCATACAAATAACTGACCTTGTGATTTTTGCAAAAGATTGAGAAATCTGCCTTCTTTTTTAATATTTCGTCCTTAATAATCATTATTCAAAGGTACCCTTTTTTAACATTGATTAAAAAGTTGCAGTCATTCAGTAACAATGCAAGAATAGATACAAAAATTCTGAATCCTATTTTTAATTGGCCAACTTTCAGGGAAGCCTACACATTCATAAGTTGGAAAATTCTTTCATTAAATTGCAAGAAAACATCCAATGAGTTTGTCGGAAGAATATTTTAATGTAAGGGATTATTATATAAGAAACTACAACAAGATTATTGAAATTGAGAGGCATGCTTTTGGTATTGTGTCTATCTTCTCTTCCTTTTTTTTCTTAAATTGCAATAAAATGTAGTTTAAATCAGTATGCTCAGGGGGAATACTATTGAAAACCTGAATTAAATCTTGGTCTCAATTAATCCTCCCAGGCAAATCATTGAATTCTAACTCCGTTAAAAAAAATAGCATGGAAAAAATTATTTTCACAGCAATTTTGGGTTTTATGTGTTTTAATTCCTATTCGCAGAAATTTCAATTAACGGATTTTGCAATTTCTTTATCGGCTCTGGTACAACCCGAAGAACATATCTGGGTTAATAGCGGCTTTTCTACTGTCAGCCCAAAGCAAAACACGGTAACAGGAGTCAGGGGATTTATATCTCCACCATTAGCTGCAACCGATTTTTTCTTCAAATTGAACTTTATTGTAAACGACCATTTGGTGCCCGATGCCGGCAGTTTCGGTAAAAACGATTGTGGTTTGCTCTATTCTGGTGGCACATGGCAACCTGATCGCATCATAAGAAATGGCACATATCACCAAATTACTGATGCGGGATTAATATCCATTTATGTGACCACTGAATTGATCCCCCTGTATGGAGACGCCGGGTTTATTCTAAAATGTAGAATAAAGAACAGGGATACAAAAAAAATTACTGTAAAGATGATGCCCGATATTAAAGCGGGTAAACCCGATTACTATCCCCTTGACAGCTGGAAATTCAGTCCCCCAAAAGGCATAAAAGAAGCTAACAGAACAGACTCAACGACCTGGCAAAACGAAACGGTTAAAATATGTCTTTATAATGATACAGATGAACTTTTTATTGATCCTGACAAAGAGAAGGTCTTTTATTATGCCTTTATAATTTATCCTCGTGATAAAGAGTCCGGGAAAAATATCGATTATTGCCTTTTAGAGGCATCTACAAAAAAAGCATGGGAACTCCGATTGGATAAATATCTAAAAAATATTCCCGTCATTTCAAGTAATATCGAAGGTTTAAAAGAGTACTATAATCATTCGTTAATCAGCGGACTTGTTACCTTTTGGGAAAATCCTTCATTTAAACTTAATCCACACCTTGCAACAGGTGGAATGGATGGAGGGGCGATCTGTTCTTACCTGTGGGATTGGGGTGGATATATTCAACATATCATGCCTCTGATTTTGGGTAAGGAGATCAAAGAGCTGGTGATGGCTTTTAAAGGAGTTGACTTATCCGTGAATTATGCCTACGCTCCTGATGGCACAGGGGTTGGTGTGAAGTATTCATACAGCGTATTTTCCTTTACAAGCCTTGTATGGAATGTTTTTCTCACAACAGGTGCAGATTTTGAGCTATTCGCAGAAGTAAAAAGACTGGTATTAATCGATGAAAAACAGAGAAAACCCGGAGAGGTGCTCATAGATTATGGTGTTCAGCATAATCTTCTTGAAATGAGGGGAGCCGGATGGGAGCATTATGTTGCCAGTCCGAATGCCGAACGTGCATGGAATCTGGAGCGTCTGTCAGATATGGCGGCTATGCTGGGGCAGAATCAGAAAGAACAAATACAATGGAGATTACTGGCTGATTCGATAAAAAATTCGATAAAAAATGAACTTTGGGATAAAGATTCTGCATGGTTTAAAACATTATATCCTTTGGGTCATTACGAAATTTGTTATTCTATTCAGGGATTTGATGCATTAAATGCCCTTGGTGACAAAACAATGGTAAAAAATGCCTTGAGGCATATACCCAAATTCCTAGGAAATAATGGGATTACCAGCGTGGCCTTTACCGACAAGTTGCATTTTGAAGAGC
>CAZYEM010000422.1:0-2517 GCA_964646395.1 uncultured Bacteroides sp. | reverse complement strand
CTCGTCTTCAGTGATTATAAATTTTCCCATAATATTGTTTTATATATAAATATACAAGACTTTCAAAAAAAGGGGGCGGGGGGATTGACCTCGACCGAAGGGAGTTCGGACCGTGCGGTCTATATTATATAACAAAAAACCCCACCTGTATTAAAGATGGGGGTTTAAATATAATTGTCACTACTGAATATACTCTTTAACCAAATACTCAAACTCAGGGAGAACCTTATCACTCTTAACAATATTGTCTTTCTTCCATAACGGTTGAAAATTTGTATAATGATTCAATTTAATAATCTCCTCTTCTGTTTTACCCAAAGACACAGGAATCTTATGGTCCAATTCCCATAACCCCCGATTATCCCAAGTCATACCATCAGTAAACTGATTTTCAATATGTTTATAAAACCCTTCATAATCAATCCCCAATATTTTACTTGTTAATGTCTTCTTAGAATAACCACCCCTTGTAATTGATTGAAGTATAAGTCTTCTAATATTACCCTTTAATGTAAACTTGGGGTCTTTAGATTTCCTTCTCTTTTGATTGTTGGATTTGTGAATCCGAACTTTTTCAGGATTATCGTCTCTCCATCTCTTAACCCCACCGTAATACTTATCAGGGTTTTTCTTTTGCCATAGTTTCATAGAATCAGGATTGTCAATCCTATATTGTGTCATATAAGATTTTCTTTGTTCAGAATTTTTTTGAGAATATATTTGTTTATTTTTACGATGACATACTATACAATCATTTCGTCTCCCATCTTTTGAATCCTTACGAATATAAAATTCTTCAATAGGTTTATTCACTCCACAAATATTACAAACCTTTTCCATCTAATAAAGATAATAGTAAAGATTGACATTATCAAAATTTTTTCCCAAATTTTTTTTTTACATATAGAGATAATTTTAAAACAAGGGGTCGTGTTTCTATAGAACTATTCTATATACATGGGGGAAGGCATACCACTGTATTCACACCATAGTTCATCTTTCATTTCATGAATAATTGAACTGACAATATTGAAAAAGATAACATCAAACAAATAATAGTTTTTAATGTTAGGGGTTCATTGAATATTGACCAACTAAAGTACGTGAATACAATTGCCCCTATAGAGAACCCAATCAATCTTGATGGCCACATCTCACCCCCATACGCCAATACCATATTCTTAACTGAAAACATAAACAACATAGAAACAGGAATCCCCATTAATACAACCAACCAATAGTTATTCTTAAACCATTCGTATTTTAACTGACCCTGTAGTTGGAAGAATGTCAGTACTTGAGCAAGTACCCCAAACACAATACCAATTAATAGTTTATCTTTATTTATCATTTTTGTTTAATTAGAATACAAAGATATAAAAAAGTTTACAAATAAACAACCCTATTCTTCGTTGGGTAAATGGATACCTTTATTCCCCCCAAGTAATTCTCTACTCTCTTCAATCTTTTTCTGTTTAATAAGTTTCATGAGTCTTTCCTTTGTACCATAAATTCCCCAATTATATTTGGGTTCTGTTTTATATAATACTCTTAATAAATAATCATCCAATGGTTCCATAAAACAAATATAGTAAAATTAATTGAATCAAAAAACCCCTCCGTTAAAGTTAATGACATTCCCGTTCGGTAATCTTTAATATAATATACCCCCTAATTTATCAGGATATTACCGTTGGGGAATATTGGTCAATTCCCCATAAAAAAACCCCTCTTTGTGGGAGGGGTTAATTTGTTATTATAATTTTACATAGTTATAAATACAAAGATAAGAATTATGTTCCGACGGTAGCACTTGTTCCTGAATAAGGTAATGGAGGGTTATAATCAATTCTATAAGATACACCAATACAAAGGTCAGGACAATTGGTTGGTTCAGATTCAAAATAATTACCCCAAGTATATTTTGGTCCCACCATTTTAAAATACTTTTCATCCAATTGTAATTGTGTCATTAATGTATCTTTTAAAAGGGTTGTAAAACCACCAAAAAATTTCTCCAACCATCCTGTTTGTCTTAATGAATTATTATATGTTGGTTGGATTTGAAATTGTAGTCGTCTTTGATTGGCAGAAGTGGGTACATCGGTTTCAAAATCAAATCCAATTTTATAAGGGGAACTATTCGTATAATCCGATAATGTCTCGCTCAAAATTGAATTAATCCAAGTATTATTCTTATCAATCAAACTTCTTGTGATAAATAAATCAATCATTATAAGGTTATTTGAATTTGGATTACCCGTACATCCACTTTTTTGATTAAGTAAATCATTTGTTGGTTGTTCATACAAACCCCTAATATATTTTTTTTCAGTTTCAGTTATAATAAATTTCCCCATAATCATAAATACACAAAATTTTCCAAAAATTTCTATAAACATTTTTTCATACGAATATTTCATTTAAGGGATTATCCCCCCTTTTTGACCCCCAAAAACACATATATGGAGGGGGGATACGGGGGAGGGAGGGGGTACCTACCCCATATAGGGGGGT
>CAZYEM010000421.1:0-2528 GCA_964646395.1 uncultured Bacteroides sp. | reverse complement strand
CGGCCTATATATCATCAAAAACAAGAGGCAATCAAAGCCCATGTCCTGATTTGTTTTATTGCCCTGTTGGTAGAAAAATACCTGGAATTAACCACCAGATTATCATTGAGGGAAATCCGCTTCTTGGTTTGGAACATAACCGAAACCCACATTCAAGATCGCCTGACAATGCAAACATTTGTATTCCGGTCCCCCACAAAAGAAATCATAAATAGCCAACTGGCAAACCTTATAACCAAGTGGAATCTGCTACCGCACTAATTGTCACAAGTCAGGACTCATTAGCTTTTCCCGGCTTTTAAGCACGTGTTTGGTGTTACAATCCTATATATTTCAATAAAGGAATCTTTAATGTAAATGAAGGAGTTGGTTCCATTATACACCCATAAAAAAAGTTTCTTCTATAGTGTGAATTTGATTCAATGTGATCAACATTGGGTTAGTTCCAATTTTGATTGATTGCCATCATTTTCCAAGATTTGGTGAAATGTTATACTATGACCTGCTATACTAGTCAACGTGATTGAAGTTTTTGACAAAGTTGTTTGAACGACTCTTTCCCTTCATATTTCAAAATCAATGAATTGCGCCCTTCCAAGCGAACTGGGTTTGACTTTCCAAAAGCCTGAAGCGCATATTCTTTTGGGTTATCTCCCCAATTGAAAACACCGAGATAAATATCCTTGTCCTTACGGGAGAGTAGTAACTCGAAGCCATCTAACTTATTTTTAGCATGCTGCCAAACATCCAACGGAACGGTCTCATCCATGGCTGGATACTCAAATACCTCTTTCACAAGGTCCAGACGTTCCGGACGAAGCGTCATCAGATTATCGCTATTCAATCTGCAATTACCGTAAAGGCTACAGAAATCCGCCCACATTCTCGCCTCGTTTACTGTCAGGCTTCCACCTGATTTTTTCCCTTCCTTAGAAACCTTATCATCTTCGTCGGCTGCCGCACGGAATACCAGATAATCAGAGTCAGTATTGAACACTCTTTTCAAGTAAAAATTGCCTGCATTGCCTAAAACGCGTTCAGAAAAAGCATCATAATTTGGATTGATGTCGCCGGCAGTGCGCATGCCGTCAACAAAACCGATACATGGAGCAAAAACTGCCGAGCAACCCAATAGATAATTAGCTGGACCAACTGCTTCACGCATCATTTTCAAGCCAAGGCGCATTCTTTCTAAGTCTGTGATGGTCGAATCATAGGCTTTAATCTGTTTAACCGTTGGGTTCATATTCTTGATCTGCTGGTTTAAGCCAAAACGCATAAAGTCGATCTTGAAGTAAGTGAAGCCCCAATCCTCTTTAATAACGCGAATACACTCAGCCATGTAGGCCCGGGCGCCAGGGTGGGAATAGTCGAAGAAAACATGGTTCCATTCTTCATTAGTCTTCTTTTTCGTCTCGACAATTATTTTGTCGTTTTGATCACAAAGGAAATACTCCGGGTGTTTCTTGAAGATTTCCGACTTCATATCTGCCCTGAATCCATCTATCCATATACCGGGTGTTATACCCTCGGCTTTGCACAGATCCACTATCCCCTTCATGCCGACGGGTAGGTCAGGTCGAACAGACGTATTATCGCCGCGCGCTGTAAACCATCCGGCATCAATCTGGAACAGATTTGCAGCGGGATATATCTTCTTTATCTCCTTCATATTGTGTTTGAGATCATCAATAGAAAAATTGAATCCATAATAATCCCACGTTGCCCAACCTTTGAAATCGGTATCCTTTACTTTTGTTATTTTGTTCTCTGCAGCAATTGAGGCACCGAATTGAGTGAGTACATCTATCCAGTTATCAGTCTTCTTAAGTACAATTTGTTCGTACTGAATAGTTTCGCCTGGTTTAAGTTGTTTTCCTTCACCATCAGACCAAACCACCAAAGCCCCATCCTTTTGTGTAAAATTTGGCATGAAAATTCGCCATGAAATTGACCCTGCAAACATATAATTGCCATCGCTAAGACGTATCATTTCATACATGTGGCTTGAGCTCATTTTGGTTTGACTACCAACATTCTGACGCAACAGAGGTGTTCTCCCCATGCAGCTGCCACCGTAGAGCATCTCCAAATCGTTTGTCAACTGCTCAGTCAAAGGAATGTGAACTGTGATTTTCTCAATCGTTAGCGCTTCCTTCCCGGTATTGGACAGTTTGATTTCCAATCGTTTGAAACCATCTTTCTGGGTGGTCATTTTTTGCGCCACCGCAACCGCATGGTTCGCATTCACATTCACTTTGATACCCGGCCACTCCGACGGAGCTTTCGCCCCGGCCAAAACCGACACGGCCCACAATGTCGCCACTGACAACAAACTCAACATTGATTTTTTCATAATTTTCACAGTCCCGTTTTGTCGTGTTTGGCCAACGAAGTCCCCGTCGCCTTTGGCATCTCGCGTTGGACTTCGATGATATGGAAGATTTTGTCTCTGTCGTCCAAATTCATCAAAGCAATATCTGCACCCTGCGGACCGTTATTGTTCATCACGGCATCCGTAATTGTAA
>CAZYEM010000420.1:0-2533 GCA_964646395.1 uncultured Bacteroides sp. | reverse complement strand
AACGGTACCTATGGGCAAAAACTAGTTTTTATAGGTAGGTACTAACGGTACCTATAGGCAAAAACTAGTTTTTATAGGTAGGTACTAACGGTACCTATGGGCAAATACTAATATTTATAGGTAGGTACTAACGGTACCTATGGGCAAATACTGTTTTTTATAGGTAAATACGAGTAAATGGTGTCAAAAAAATTTATTTTGCACCATTTTCTCTTATAATGATAATAAATTGATAAAATAGTTAGTATAATCTATTCAATTGTATCAGATATATATTTATACGCTGAGGAATACCTTGCGGAAACCTTGCAAACATCTTTAGTTTATTATACGTCATATTTCTATTGCTATACTTAAATGAATTACCACTACCTATCGACACGGAAACAGTAACCAGCATATTCAATAGGAAAGTTGCTACTGCAACATACCTATTGTAAGTTTAGATAAACCGTTAATCCAAAATTTCAAATCATTCAAAAAGAAGTAAGTATCATGCTTATCTTCGAATTATCAGTCTTTGATTTTCTGTTGTTTTGTTTCAGCATCATTGTTTTTACCAAAACTCCCATAACATTGTAAATATTCAATGTCAAATCTGTAGAATTTATATAGTCACTCTTCAAATTAATAATGTCAGAAGCAGTGTTAGGAAATATATTAAATACGATATTTTTTAAAGTCTGATCCTTAACAGAAGTAATAAGATTATCAAAACTTGTAATTAGCAAATTAAATTTCATCAATTTTTCGCAATATTAAATCATCAGGCCAAGCCATACCCCATCTTGTTGGAATTGGTAATCATGGATTACCTTCCTAACGAAGAGAATAACTTCCTACTGAAACTGGATAATGATCGGCAGATCTGGTTACTGGAAAATAACTACAATTGGTATCATCCATGTTTATAGTAAACCATGCTGAAAGCTCAAGACAGTTTCCAATTGAAGTCCAATTTTCAAATCCGTTGTTTGGAAATTGAGCACTTGCTTTTATTGTAATTGCAATAAAAAATGAAAAAATAATGCTAAACTTTTTCATTGTATTTTGTCTCTGATTTTTCCAAATAGAAAATGAATTTCAAAACCAATATATGATTGATACTTGTTAATATTTGAAATAATAGCAAATTCACTCCCACAAATACGACTAAATAAACTTTCGAACTTAACTCTTACAGACAGACCATATATGTTATTATCCGTATATGTTTTTTGATAATTACTCCCTTTAAAAATAAGTGAATTCCAATTTGGAACAGCTGTAAAATGTGCTTCAGAATATTTTATATAGGATGGACCACACTCAATTCCAAATCTATACATATTTGATTTCAATTGAAATTCTTTTATTATTCTTACAGAATACGAGTTTGTAATATCAAATTCCGGTAAAAAATCCATATCCGAAGCCCTGTAATTATCTGGTAAATTTGCAGCTTCTTTATAATAATAATTCGAACTCATCGAAATACCCCAGTTACTGGGTAAAATATAATTCAATCCATATCCTGCAACAATCCCTGATGAAATCCCCAAACCAAATCCCAAATTGATATAGCATTTTGATTGTTTGTGTTTTTCAACATTAGTTGTATCCTCTTGTGCATAATTGCAAATCGGTAACAATGAAATAATAACGAATAATATGAAATAGAATAATATTTTCATAAAATATTCTAATTAAAATTAATTTTTAAAGTAATCAATAAACCAGGTTTATAATCCGGATATTGATTAATTTCAGGACAGAAGCTAATTTTAGCTTTTTGCTTATAAACTAAAATCTCTTCAGGAATAAACATTCCAATTATACCACCAGCAAGAGCAAATATAAATATTTGATTAATAATATTTCCACCAAATGTATAATAAGTATCTTTCATACTAGAATTATTGAAAATAAGTCCTAACAATATTCCATTTAGACCCAAAATAAGAGCTCCTTCAGTTGCATAATTACCTGTTTTTGTAATTTTATAAATTTCATTTTCTGATAAGTTAAAAATTCCTTTATCCTTAATAGTAAAATTGGCAGTATCATTTAAAACATTTAAACCTTTATATTTCAATTTTGTACCATCATTTAAGAAGATATGCCCTCTGGATATTTTTTTAACTTCCGAAAAATTGCTTACTTCTTGTGAAAAAATAGATAATGAAGTAAAGAACAAAACTGCAATTAATAAAATAGAAAGCTTTTTCATCGTTATATTATATTGTAAAAACAAAAAATTCTATTCAATAAAATTCAACTCGATTTATTTTACCTTACTTTTTAATTTCAGGTCTCCATTTGGTCATTTTCTTTTTTATTGGAATATAAAACAGAATTGAAAATGAATTACTTGTTGGGAAAAATATCAATCCATCCTTATTTTGCTTTTTAACTTCAATATGTTGAAACTGAAATTTTACATATTTAAACCCGAGCCTAACTGTAATTCCTGGTTCAAAAAAGTAATAACTGTTTTTGTCCATATTTTTAATAATTTCATCATCAGGAGATGGATGATATACTATATTTTCTT
>CAZYEM010000419.1:0-2533 GCA_964646395.1 uncultured Bacteroides sp. | reverse complement strand
GATTTAACGCTGAATCAACAAAACTTAAACCAAAATCCCATTAGCTTTTCTGCCTGATGGGATTTTTTGTGAAGGGGATTTCGGCTATACAACTGAATGTTAGCTGTAGTTTTTCTTTCGTGTCGCATAGTCATATATTATTAAAATGAATGGAAATATAACAAATACTGTCCAAATGATAACGTGTCTTGGTAATAATTGGTAATGGAAGTTTAGAAAGAAAATTTTCCCAGTCAAAAGCACACAAAATAAAGAATGCAATAGACTTACTTGTCTGTCGGAATACCTTTTTATGTGGTCGCTTTTTAATTCCTTTAGGTCACGATAATATTGTGCGTTGAAAAACGTCCCTTTGCCTGGCAAGAAGCCCGTCAACATGATAAAATTTTGAACAATGTAAATAGCGGAAATACCTAAAAGAAAATATTGAAGTCCAATATAAAGTCCGTGAGTTAAGTCTGCGGTATTTTCTATTTGTTCATTTTGGTAAACTCTGTAAATATTGTCTGAGGCAAAAAGCAACATAATTATAGAACTCCAAATACTCAAGGTTAACCTACTTGTCCTTGATAAAATGGCGTGAGTGAAAGCATGAAATACTGAATACAAAGAAAACAATAGTCCTACGACCATTAATAATTTTATAAACAAACTGTCGGTGTCAATAAAACCGTAGTCGATAACCCAATAGATTAAGGCTATTGATTGAAGAAGTGTTATTCCTTCGGTCAACTTTGGAATTACTTTGTCTTTATGAAATGCTATTGATAATATGATAAATATGAAAATGAATGTGTAAGGCCACATTTCAATATGATTTTCAAAATTGTAAATGTGTTCTCTTTTGCCGGGTAGAAATGCAACGAAACTGAAAATAAAAGAACCTAAAGCAGTAAGTAAAACAGGCAGCCATTTTTCTGTCAGTCTTTTGCTTTCATAGAATACACCTGCAATTAATGCTAAAACACTTATAGGAATTAAACGTCTGTCAGAATTATGCAAACGAAAGCCAACATAAATTGTCATGCCAAGAATTAAAAGCCCAATTACAATCAAGTATGGTTTTAAATCAATTCCTTTCCTGGATTTTCGTCTTTGTGTAGTTGTTTTTTTTGTTGTCAATGTTGTCGTTTGTTGGTCGTCCTAAAATTACAGCTAACTCGTAAATATATGTATAAACTTCTGTGTTTTTGATATAAACTTAAACTTCAGATAGCCGGTTCAGGTTTGGTTGAAACCTTATGTTCAGGCTGTAATAAAAGCTAAAGGGCGACAATTTATCAAACTGCATATATGAGCAATGTCGTGGCTGCCTTCAAAGCCAGGCTCAGGGTGGCTATCTTTGTCTTTTTTATTGTTCAAAAACTTTACAAATTTACTCTTTATTTTAAATAAAAACCTGACAGCTTATAAAACTATCAGTAGTTTTGATTTGTTTTATTACGATATCGTGATTTAAAATTAATGTTGCTATCTTTTTGTTAATAATACTATCATTTACAATTGGCGGTTTACCCAAATTATTTTCTTCTGAGTTTAAACTTAAATATTCATGAGAACTATAGTTACAACCGCATACAGTCATAACCGTAATTATGTAAAATAGTAATTTTCTATTCATTTTGAGAATCTGTTTTCTTAATTAGTTTTTCTTTAACCAACGTAATTGTTAGGCCAACAACTAAAATAGGAATAGAGATTACTATGGAAAATAGCCCGCCAAATAAAGGAGAGAGATTTCTTCCCACATCACTTGTAAGTCTTATCATTGCTTTTTTTTGTGCTATGGTTTGTTCTTCTCCACTAAAAAACCCGTCTTGGTTCAAGTCATACTTGTTTAAATCCCATTGATAGTAAATATCTACTACCATTGCTCCACCTACAATTATTGTGTAGAAGAAGAGAAATACAACAGTACTTATCCAAAACCACTTCCAATATTTATGCTTAAATAGTTCTTTTCTTTTAATAAAAATTAAGAGCAAAACCCCCAAGCTTAACAAGGTGATTATGACAAGATGATATGGTATTGATATTGGATCCATTTGAAAATTGAAACAATTTGTATGTTATGGCACTAATTTTTAAAATTAGCGATAACTCGTAAATATATGTATAAACTTCTGTGTTTTTGATATAAATTTAAACTTCTGATAGCCGGTTCAGGTTTTGTTGAAACCTTATGTTTAGTCTGTATTTTACAGTTAAGTGGCTATAATTTATTAAATGAAATGTCGTTGCTGCCTTCAAAGCCAGGCTCTTTGTTGCTATCTTAGTCTTTTTATTGTTCAAAAACTTTACAAATTTACTCTTTATTTTAAATAAAAACCTGACAGCTTAAAAAACTATCAGGTTTTTTGTTAATTTGTTAATCGCTTATTTCGACATTTCAAAATCGGCTACCGTTTCGTTGCAATTTTTCTTATTTGGGCAGCGAGGGTGGCAGTTATGTTTTTAATATTATACAACAAATTAATTGATTGAATATATGTTCGTTATATATATTTCCTTTCGGCATATTACCATTTCCTTT
>CAZYEM010000418.1:0-2542 GCA_964646395.1 uncultured Bacteroides sp. | reverse complement strand
AACGTCATGAGATGTGAGCCAAGCGAGGTAAACAATGGGCAATCCTGAGCCAAGTGCTAAGGCGTCGGTAATACGATGCTACGCATGCAGTGCAACGAGTAGACGGGGGTCGGTTATGATTGGCGAGACAATTATGGCTTAAGGTGTATTCTAGTCCCTTACCGAAAGGTAGGGGTAGTAACGTTTGATGGAGATGAAATGAACGCGCATTTGCCTCAGAGCTATGAGGCAATGGTAGAATTAGAAGAAATCGCGGCGGTGCCGCACCACATTATTACGCCGCGTCACGCCAAGCCGATGATTGGTGTGTATCAGGATACGTTGGTGGGATCGTATCGCCTGACGCAGAAGGGTATTGAATTCACTCGCCGAGAATTTATGAATTTGATGATGTGGAACAAGCGATTTGATGGAACGATGCCGATTGCTCGTTCCAAGGTAGATGGCAAGGAGCGTTGGACGGGTCAGCAGGTGCTCGGTGCGCTCATGCCACCTGTCAACATTGAAATGGGAAACAAATCGTATGATTCAGAGAAGGACAGTTCTGCATCGGACAATTATGTGAAGATTGTTGATGGAGACATTAAGCAGGGTGTGGTGGATGGTGACATTTATATGAAGCCGTCGAAGGGAATCATTCATGTGGCGTATAATGATTGTGGATCAAAGGACACAGTCGGTCTATTGGATGCCCTACAGAATACTGTGGAGAACTTTCTTGTTCTGAATGGATTCAGTGTAGGTATTAGTGATTTGATTGCGGATGAGGAGACGAAGAAGGCGATTGATGCGAAAATTCAGGAAAAGAAGAAACAGGTGGAGCAAGTGATTCTTCAAGTTCATATGGACTTGTTTGACAATAATACAGGAAAAACCAATCAACAGGAGTTTGAGGACCAAATCTTTGGCATTCTGAACCAGGCGACATCGGATGCAGGAGCGACAGGTCAGCAGTCGCTTTCTTCAGAGAATCGATTGTTAGCGATGGTTCGTTCGGGTTCCAAGGGAGAGCCGTTGAACGTGGCGCAAATGATGGCGTGTCTCGGTCAGACGGCGATTGAAGGAAAGCGTGTTCCTTATGGTTTTACGGATCGCACGTTGCCGCATTATAAGAAGTATGATGACAGTTCGGAGGCGCGTGGATTCATTGAATCGTCCTTCATCCGTGGACTGACGCCGCAGCAGTTCTTCTTTCATGCCATGTCAGGACGAGAGGGTCTGATTGATACAGCGGTAAAGACAGCCGATACAGGATATATTCAGCGTCAGCTCATTAAGTCAATGGAGGACTTGACGGTGCAGCATGATGGCACGGTGCGTGATGCGAACAACAATATCATTCAGTATCATTATGGTGAGGATGGTATTAATCCGACGAAGATTGAGACGCAGAGTTTGCCGATTGGTAAGCTGTCTCAGGAGGAGATTCGTGAACAGTTCGGTATGCAGGGCGTGGACTGGTCTACTATCTTTAGGGATGGAACGGTGCGAGAGAATGATGAGGAGCTCATTACCGAATACGTCCAGGAGCTCATCTTTGACCAGCGTATGATGGTGGAAGGTGTCTTTCAGAAAAAGTCACTTGATTCAGGGAGCGTCTTTGCGCCTGTAAATCTAGCGCGATGGGTGTTGAATATTAAGACACGATTTGCGTTGTTGCCAGCTGTTAAGAAGGATGATGTAGAATTGCCTAAGACGGATTTGACGCCTGCCATGGTATTGAATGGAATCAAGAAGATCATTGGGCGTACGCATGGCTATCATAAGATTTGGTGTGCGTTGCTTCGCTTTCATCTGGCACCGCATAAGTTGATTGTAAAGGAGCGTTTTACGAAGGATGCGTTTGAGATGTTGATGGAGATCATTGTGGCGACGCATATGAAGTCGTGGGTTCAGCCAGGCGAGCAGGTGGGTATTGTGGCGGCGCAGTCGATTGGCGAGCCTGCTACTCAAATGACCCTAAATACGTTTCACCAGGCCGGTGTAGCATCAAAGTCAGCAGTGACGCGAGGTGTGCCACGTCTGAGAGAATTATTGAAGGTGACGCAGAATCCGAAGGCGTCTTCGCTCACGATTTATCTGAAGCCTGAGTATCGTAACAATAAGGACAAGGCGCGTGAGGTCGTTCAGGAGCTAGAGTTGACGGTGCTACGTAACATTACCAACAAGGTGGCGATTTATTGGGATGAGAAGGATGAGACCACTGTGGTGGAGGAAGATAAGGAGCTCATGCGATTTTATGCGCTCTTTGAGCAGGATTTCATGGCACGAGCGAGCGAAAATGAGATATTTTCGAAGTGGATGCTGCGTATGGAGTTGAATCGTGAGGAAATGTTTAATCGTAACATCTCTATGCAGGAGGTGGTAACGGTGATTAAGAATCAATTCAATGGTGAAATCAATGTGGTGTATAGTGATTATAATTCGGATAAGTTGGTGATGCGTATCCGTCTTCCTGATGCTCAGAAGCGTGATAAGGACACGGCGTCGCAGTTGGATGATTTTACGAATCTGAAGAAGTTTCAGAATAAGCTGTTGAATA
>CAZYEM010000417.1:0-2565 GCA_964646395.1 uncultured Bacteroides sp. | reverse complement strand
GTGTAGATGTTTTAATATTTGTACAAATATAAATATTTTTTAATTACCCACAAAATTTTTTGGTTATATTTATTATAAAATAGTTGAAATGATTAAGCAAACATGGAATATAGATGAAGATGAAAGAAATAGGATATTAAATCTTCACGAATCCGCAACAAATAGACAATACTTAACTTCAGAACAGGTGACACAACCAATTGTAACTAAAACAACTACATCATCTGATAATACGGTATTTCCAACACAAAATCTCGGAAGTGAATTTAAATTTGGAGAATATCAATCTGATAATGTTAAAAATTCTATTATTGAGTTAAAACCTAAAATTGAGGAATTTATTAAAAATAGTGGGGGTAATCAATTTATTGTTAATATTAGTGCCGGAGAATCTAGAGTAACTAATCCAAAAGGATTTGAAACAAAAGGGAGTTTGGCGTTGGCTAGAGCAAATTCGGTTAAACAATATTTCCAAGAAATATTTCCTGAATTAATTAAAAATGGAGTGTTAGTAATTAAGACTCCAAAAGATGCTAATGAGATTGTATTTGGTAATACACCGTATGACAAAACTAAAGGGGATAATACAAACCCTAAAAAAATAGAATTATACAATAAAGAACAATTTGTGAACTTTGACATTCAAGGAACGGGTAAGGTCAAAGATGTTAACTCCATAGATATTTGTCAATGGTTGGGTAAAAAAATTGATGCAGGACAAGGTGACGAAAAAAATGATTATGTATTAGTTAATCAAAAATTATTTGGTAATGGTGATATAATTTTTGATACCGGAACTATTCCTGATAGATTAGTTATTCTAAATAATAGTAATGTGATAACTCAGGATACAGGATATGTAACAACACGAGCTCATAAATATACCGATTTTAAATGGGTTCCATTATATGTTTATCAATTAACTCTTATTGGTTCAAAAAATAATACATCAGTTAGTGGTAGTAAAATTATTAAAATAACTGCAAATAATTATCAGGAATTATTACAACAACTTTTAGTTGACCCAACAAAATCAAAAACTTTTAAACGAGGTGGGGAAGAAGTTGAATATGCTTTAAAAGACCTTGAAAGACTTTGTAACAAAGGTTTCACAGAATTTGTTGTCTATACACAAGAACAAAACAAAGTAACTTTAAATTTTAATGGTTCGTCAGGAGAATCGAGTGTCAAAGTTTATTCACCTATTGGAACGGACAACATTAAAACCGGTTATAGTATTACTGCAAATTGTAACTAATCTCTACCTAAAATATCTTTTTTTGGTGGAATTGTTTCTGTTTTAATAACTTTGTCTACTAATTCACCATTTTGGTAGTAAATAATTGATGTTATTCTTAAATTAGGGTATTCATCAACTACAATTCCACCAACTTTTACTTTATAAACTTTAGATAATGAATCTAAGACCACATTGATATTTTTATCAATGTCTTTTGTTTTAATCTTAGTTTGTCCGAATGTTAATGTTCCAATAAATAATAATAAAGTGATAAATAATTTTTTCATGATTTAGATATTTTTGACAAATATAAATAGTTTTTACTACACTGCAAAATTTTTTCACATATATTTATTCTTAGATTTTAGATTATTGGTCCCGAGTCATTTTGACTTTTGAGTATTCACGGACACGAAGGTATCAGTAACATAGTCATTAACTATTATAAAATTAAGTAAAATGAATTACACAACTGCGGTGAGCAAACCAAACGCTCACATCACAAAGAAAAAATCGCGTCTAAAAATCTACAATGGACACGTAGTCTTCATGGAAGACCAAGACAATTTCGAATTCGAAATTCATAACCCAACAAGAAAAACAGTACTTTGTAAAATTAAATTGAACGGAGATTATATCTCTCAAAGTGGTTTAGTTTTAAGACCGGGTGAAAGAATCTTTTTAGAGAGGTTTTTAGACACGAATAATAAATTTCAGTTTAGTACCTACTCTGTTAATAATACTTCCGAAAATCAATCGGCAATAACGTTAAACGGGGATGTTAGGGTAGAGTTCTACGACGAAAGAGTTGTTCATGTGAATAACCTTAATCTGAATCATTCCGGTACATATCGTCCATGGGCGAATGATGTATTGTACGGAAATTTAAACCATACAGGTGGATATGTTTCTCCAACAACATTTACAACTAATACTGCAAGTTTTATTGGAGGTTCAAACGCATATTATACTAATACATCATCAGTTGATTTAAGTATACCTCGTACTCGTAGTACAAAATCAATTGAAACAGGTAGAGTTGAGAAAGGTGAGAAATCCGACCAAAATTTTCAAAACTCATATGAGGAATTTAATTCTTATACTTCTCATCAGATATTGTATAAGATACAACCACTAACAACTAAAAATAAGACATCTCAGGATATTAGACAGTATTGTACTGAATGCGGGGTCAAAACAAAATCAAACTTTAAGTTTTGTCCGTCTTGTGGTAATAAATTATAAAAACAGAAAAAGGTCCCGTGAGACCTTTTTTTTTATTCTATAACTTCATCATTACTTGAAATTTTCTTATGAAGAACTCT
>CAZYEM010000416.1:0-2566 GCA_964646395.1 uncultured Bacteroides sp. | reverse complement strand
CCGGTAGCAATCAACTACCGGCTTTTTTATATCATTCAGATTAGTTAGCTTTTTCAGTTCCAGAAAAACTTATTTCCCTGGATTTCAATTCGCTCAACTTCTGTTTTCGGTATTCCCTACCCTTTCTTTTCTTTAATGGAAACAAACAACGAACTTATTGCACCCAAAAACATAAAAACACCAGCCATTAATATGGAATTCATGGGATCGTTAAAGAGCAAATGTTTTAATATTAAACCACCAAAAATACCATTGATAATTTGTGGTAAGGTAATCGACATATTGAATAATCCCATAAACATACCCATCTGTTTTGGAGGTATCGAGTTAGCTAACATAGCATAAGGCATTGCCAGAATACTTCCCCATGCAATTCCGATTCCTATCATTGGAATAATTAATAATTGAGGGTTCGGGATAATATAAAAGGAAAGGAAAGAAAGTCCACCAATTGCCAATGCTAATGCATGAGTTCGTTTTCTACCGATTTTTGCTGCTAGAACCGGTAAGCTAAGTGCAATAATTGCGGATACTAAATTATAAACTCCGAAAAGAATCCCAACCCAATCGCCGGCTTCCTGAAAAGCAGGAGAATTTGGATCAACTGTTCCATAAAATGTTTTTGCTACAGCAGGAGTTGTAAAAACCCACATCGAAAATAAGGCAAACCACGAAAAAAACTGTACCAATAACAATTGAATCATTGGTTTTGGAATTCTGAATTTTTCTTTTACTTTTTCCTCTTTTACTTCATCTTCGTAGAATTCAGGAGGATATTCTTTTGTTCTTACTACTGTCCATACAATTGCAGATAATAATACAGCCGCTCCAATGTAAAATGAGAAATAAACATTTGGTGGAACCAAGCCTTCATGTGCCGCTTCTTTTGAAATTCCAAACCAGTTGCCCAATATATAAGGTAGCCAAGATCCCATAACAGCACCAATACCAATTAATAAAGTTTGCATTGAAAAACCGACAGCATGTTGTTCTTCAGGTAATTTATCAGCTACTAATGCTCTGAATGGTTCCATTGAAATATTAATGGAAGCATCCATAATCATTAGCATACCTCCACCTATCAACATAGGCGAAAGAAATGAAGCAAGATGCGGTGCATTAGGCATCAATATTAATGCAGTTGAAGTTAATAAAGCGCCAACCAGAAAATAAGGTCTTCTTCTTCCAAATCTATTCCAGGTTCTATCGCTGAAATATCCAACTATTGGTTGAACTATCATACCAGTAAGTGGTGCAACCAACCAAAACCAAGGTAATTCATCTACATTGGCACCAAAAGTCTGTAAAATTCTGGAAGCATTGGCATTTTGTAATGCAAATCCAAATTGTATTCCCAAAAATCCGAAACTCATATTCCAGATCTGCCAAAAAGTCATACGTGTTTTCGTCTTCATAAGCAGTATTATATCAATTTATTAGTTAACTTAATAGATTATTATTTTTTTTGTTTCTTTAAAACTTCCTTGTTCTACTTCGCAAAAATACATTCCAGAACCAAAAGAGTAGCTGAAATCGTTTTGAGTATATAAAGTATCCCCATTTATAGTAAAGCTATTACTTCCAATTTTTTTTCCGCTAATATTGTAAAAAGTAATTTGTACCAAATCAGAAGTTTTGTCTTTATAATTCACATAAATATTCAAATTATCGGCTGATGGATTGGGAAATACTTCAAAGAGATTCAATCCCATTGGTTTGCTAAGTTTATAAGCCGGTTTCACCAATTTAGGTATTTCCAGTTTTTTTGTTGTCAGAATATGAAATTGTCCGGGTAATAAATTGATTGTTTTTACTTTATCCTTAACTGTAATTTCATCTCCTGTAAAATAATCATACCAGATACCATCATTAGGGAAATTAGCAATAATATCACTCTTTTTTACATCAAAATTTCCAAAAACCACTGCATTCATCGAATTGCTTTTAAGCATAATCTGTTTCATCGCTGCACTTACATCCATAACAAAATCAGTTGTTTGAAAACAATCCGATTCTTCTTTTCTCAATTTTGTCAAAGCACTGTAAACCTGATAAAGATTACGTCTGTTGTCATTTAGGTAATATTCCCATTTTATTGGTTTTTCACCTGTTCTTCCATTAAAATCAATATTTATATCATACCCAAGTTCGCCAAATTGCCATATCATTTTAGGCCCCGGAATTGTAAGAAAAAATGCCGCATTAAGTTCGATGCGTGATAATGCTGTTTCTTCATTTTTAATACTATAATCACCTTCTGTATCACCCCATTGCAAACATTTATACATTAATCGTTCTTCATCATGGCTTTCCATATAACCCATTACACCAGAAGAAGTCCATCCTCTTTTAAGATAGGATATCCATGAAAAATCCGAATTATTATAATATCCCATTGCAGCTTCAGCAAAACTATTATTTAAATTTCCCCATAACATCATACCTTTTGTTGATAAAATCTTTTCTTCATCATTATTGGCAAAATGTTCGAGTATAACGTAAGCATTTGGATTTACTGACCAAATTGAATCGGGTACTTCCGAAATTCAATTCTCTAATTTAGCGA
>CAZYEM010000415.1:0-2573 GCA_964646395.1 uncultured Bacteroides sp. | reverse complement strand
CATCCATTTATCGAAATTGATAATAACAAATGTATCTTATGTTCGAGATGTATACGTATTTGCAAAGAAGTTGTTGGTGCCAATGCATTGGGATTAGTAGAACGTGGTTTTAAAACATACGTAGCTCCAAGCTTAGGCGCAAGATTACAGGATACAAGTTGCGAAAGCTGTGGTTTATGTATTTCAACATGCCCAACCGGAGCAATTACCGAAAATTTTCCATTTAAACCTGGTCCAATAAAAGCAGATACATTCGAATCAGTTTGTAATTATTGTTCAGTTGGTTGCAGCATTATTGTTCATCATAAAAATGGATTTGTATTGAAAGTAGAAGGAGCCAAAGGAATGGTAAATCCGGATGGAAATATATGTAAATATGGCAAATTCGGTTATCATTATCTCAATAACAGACAACGGATTATAAAACCATTATTAAAAAATGATGAAGGAAAATTTGAAGAAATCAGTTTTAAACAAGCTTATGATATAATTATCCAGAAAATAAGGAGTGTTGAACCAGATGAAAATGCATTTTATGTTGGTGCACGACTCACCAATGAAGAAATCTACCTGATTCAGAAATTAGCAAGGGCTGGAGCAAAAACCAATAATGTAACCAGTATGCATTATATAAAACGGGGTGCTCATTTATTAAATACATCATTTGACAATGCTCCTTTCAGCCAGATTAAGGATGCAAGTAAAATATATCTTGTTGGTTCTGAAATAAACATGGAAAATGCAGTAGTTGGATTCATGGTAAACAATACTCGCTTTACAAAAAAAATCGAGATAGAATTGTGTACAACTTCAGATAATAATGCAATGGTAAATAAAGTAGATAAAGTTTTAAAAATTGATTCTTACTTTAATTTTATCAAAGCTATAAATTACTATCTGATTAAAAATAAATTGTTTAATGCATTGTTTATTAAAGATAATTGTGATGATTTTGATGCTTATTCTACAAATTTATTGAAAGAAAATTTTTCAGAACTGGTTAAATTATCTGGAGTTTCAGAAGAAGTAATAGCATCAAGTGCAATCGATTATAACACACAAATGAATGCAATTATTCTTTTCTCAGAAAAAGAAATTTCGGCGCCAGCTTCAACAGAATTGTATAATTTAACTATGATTACGGGTAAATTAGGCAAGACATCAAATGGTTTAATAGCCTTGAAAACCAAAAACAATTCACAAGGATTGTTTGATATGGGTGCAACACCAAAATTTGGGGCTGGTTATCAGGATATAGACAATAAGGATTTTGTAAAAAAACTTGAAAAAACTTGGGGTGTAGATGGATTATCTACTAAATATGTAGTCGAACAGGAAAATTTATTACGTGAAGGTAAAATTAAAAATGTTTTCATTTTTGGTGAAGATCCGATTGGTTGTGCCATTGATAAAGAAAACATAAAAAAAGTAGCTTCTAATGGTAGCTTCGGCATGGTCCAGGATTATTTTATGACCGAAACTGCTCAATTGGCAGATTTAATAATGCCAGCTTCACTTCCGTTCGAAATTGGTGGACATTTCACAAATACTCAACGATATATCCAGAAAATTCATCAAACCATGCCATCAAGAATTAATGATACTTCTTATGATATGTTGTTTACTCTTTTGAAAAAAATGGGGATTAAAACCACTAATGATGTAAATGATGTAATGATGGAAGTAATTTCATTATTGCCGGATAATGAAACAGAAGGTGAAAGAAAATATCGTTTTATTCAAACTGAAGACAATTTCTATAAACCACTTTTCAAACATGGTTGTGATAGTGTGGTGAAAATTTTTGATGATGATTTTGAAAATAAAATAATTGATTAATACACAATAATTAATATCAATAATAAAATGAAAGAATTTGAAAACATAAATGATATTCTTGATTTTGCAATCAATGAAGAACAGAAAGCTGTTGATTTATATACCATGCTTGCCGGAAATGCTGATAGTTCGGAAGTAAAGGAAATCTTTATGGATTTTGCCAAGGAAGAAATAAATCATAAAGCAAGATTAATTACAATTAAGGAAAATGGTTTATTTACTATGAAACCTGAAAATGTAACTGATTTAAAAATTGGCGATTACATGATGAATGTTGATGCAAGTCCTGATATGACTTATGCTGAAGCACTGGTATTCGCAATGAAAAAAGAGAAAGCTGCATTTAAGTTATATTCCAAACTAGCGGAAAGAGCACCCAATGTAGATTTGAAAAATATATTTCTATCGCTGGCAGCAGAGGAATCAAAACATAAGCTTCGTTTCGAAATTGAATATGATGAATATGTATTGAGAGAAAATTAAGATTTGCTGATAGTTTCTAAATCAATTTCACTAAAATACTTTTAAATCAATTGAAATAATTCGATTTTAAATGCTGTATCAAAATAAAGAAAAGTAAAATATTTTTCGGATTTAAATAATAAAAGGGCATAAATGCCCTTTTATTATTTAATTTTCATCAGTTTAATTTGGATAAATAAAAACAGAATTTCTGTAACCGGTTGATGATTTATACCAATCTTTAAAATTAACACCACTGCTTTGTGCCCATG
>CAZYEM010000414.1:0-2578 GCA_964646395.1 uncultured Bacteroides sp. | reverse complement strand
TTGAAATGACTCCTAATGCAGGAGCTTTTGTAGCAAATTTTACAGTTCAGCCTTTGAATGTTGAATTAGCTGCTGCTAATTTCCCTGTAACAGGATCTATAAAACAATTTAAATTTGTAAATGCTATTAATGGTTCTATCATGGTTGGAGCGGGTAATCCTTTCAATTGTTTAACCTGTGCTGGTGATACTTCCGTATTCAAATACATTAATAGTAATGTAGTAACAGGTAATCTTGAATTAAAAATTACTTCCAACTTAAATGAAACCGGAGTTACTGCCTTAAATCAGTTCCTTGAAGAAGGTACTGGAAATTATACCTTATCTATTGTGCCAAATATGAATGTAGTTGATACAATTAAAGGTAGTTATTCAGGTGCTTTAATCAGATTTAACGGTACCGACCGTGTAACTGTTGATGGTAGATTCGCTGGTGAAGGTAAATATTTAACTTTTGCCAATACTGGAACTTCTGGCTCTGTTTTCGGATTGATTAGTTTGGGAACAGGTTTAGGTGCTACCAATAATACCATCAGAAACTGTAATATGTATATGGGTGGTAACGGAAGCGGAACTTATGGAATTTCTATAGGTGGTGCTACCAATGGTTCAACCGGTTCTAATAATCATAATAATTCTATTCTGAATAATAATATCAGTAAAGTATATGTTGGTATTTATGCTCAGGGTAATGTTGTTCCCGGTCTTATGGATAATCTGAATGTAACCGGTAATATATTAGGTAACGACAGTGCTTCAATGTATCTGGGACATGATGGTATCATTGTTGCTAATACTATGGGAACTACTATAGCTGAAAATAAAATTTTCAATATAGTTAATGGCAATACAACTTCAAGAGGTATTACCTTAACAACAGGTACTATAAATACAAATGTCAGTAAAAATATTATTGACAATCTTAAATATACAGGTACGGGTGGTTATGGTAGCCATGGTATGTATATTAGTACTGGAATTGCTGCAAGTAATATTGATGTTACCAATAATGTAATCAGCAGAATCAGCGGTGATGGATGGAATTCATTTACGGGTAGTTCTCCTGTAGGAATTCTGGTTGATGGTGTTACCGGTGGTATTAATTTCTATTACAATACTGTAAATATGAATGATGTAACTGCCAGAACTTCTCAGATATTTACTGCAGCTTTAGCTTTAAATACAACTACTATTACCAATCTGAATGTTAAAAACAATATTTTCAGTAATACATTCCGCAGTACCGGAAATATGAGCAGTTTGAATTACGCTATTTATAATGCTTCTCCTTCTATTTCTGCATTTACAAGTATCAATAATAATTTATATGCTATTAATGATACAAGTATTCAGGGAAGAGTTGGTGGAAGTGGAACTACTTACGGAGCATTAAATTATCTTACATTAGCTGATTGGCAAGCATTCTCATTGCAGGATGCTAATTCAATCTCAGCCAATGCTCAGTTTACTTCTGTTACTGACGTTACACCATTAATGACTTCTCCTGCTTTAACTGCAGGAACACCTATTGCTGGCGTTACAACTGATATCACAGGAAAGGTTCGTGCTTTATTTACACCAACCATTGGTGCTTATGAAATTACTGCTTTAAAAGCATTAAATCTTACTTTATTCTTACAGGGTTTATATAATGGAAGTGGTATGATTGAAGCTCAGGATGATATGGGTTCTCATTGGGGAACTGGTATTGCAGATCATATTGATGTCGAATTACGTAATGGTACTACTAATGCTTTAGAACAAGCATTTACAGGTCAGGTTTTAAATACTGATGGTACATGTACTGTTACTGTTCCTTCATCGATGGGCGATTCATATTATATTGCAATCAAACACAGAAACAGTATTGCTACCTGGAGTGCTTTACCTATTTCATTTGGTGGTACAGCCATTAATTACAACTTCACTACAGATATTACGATGGCTTTTGCTGATAATATGAAGGAAGTTGCTACTGGAGTTTATGCTTTATTTGTTGGTGATGTTAATCAGGATGAGGTAATCGATTTATCTGATCTGGTTGCTATGGATACTGACTTAACCGACGGTACTGTTGCTTATATCGTTTACGATTTAAATGGCGATGGTGTTGTTGACCTTTCCGATTTAGTTATGATAGATGAAAACCTCACAAATGGTGTTGTTTCCATGTATCCCTAAAATATTTTAGTAAATTTAACATTATATTAAAGTAGAATGTATTATATTTGCATTCTACTTTAATTTAAAAAATAACAATTCAATAAATTAATAATTAAAATTCAATCTTATGAGAAATCAATTACAGAAAATCATTGGATTAATGATGTTGATGGTTTTGTTTGGCTTTAATTCATTTAGTCAGAATCCTACGTACATCATGGAAATCAAAAATGATGTGGCGGTATCGCCAACAGAGTACACTTTTGATATTTATATCAAAAATACTTCAGTAAATCCAACCTATGCTACTTCTTTCGAATTACAGGGTATTCAGGCTGGAATCAGGGTAAATAATTTAATTCGAAATGTTACTGGTGTAATAACACCTACTATTGTTCCAGGTTATTCTGATATGG
>CAZYEM010000413.1:0-2610 GCA_964646395.1 uncultured Bacteroides sp. | reverse complement strand
GTAACCATAGGGGTTCTCATGAAAAAAATGGGGGGGTGGTTATTGGTTTGTTGCCTTTGCGTGAGTTGCATGACCTGTGGGCTGCAAGTAGTGGGCTGTTGGGGTCTCCTGCTATTACGTGGTCTGCTGTCCATGGGTCATTTGGTCTTGGTCCCTTTCCACATAGCCAACAAATGGATGCGTTGTCTCGGACTTCTTTTGCTTTCCGTTTGTAGTTGCCTTTGTAGTGTGGGCGTGGTGGTCTGGGTGGTCGTGGATGTTGATTGTTCCATTGTGTTTGGCATGGTTCGCAACGTGATAGTTGTGGTGTTAATGCACCGCAGTTCAGACAGGGTCTTTGTATCACCGTTATGTCAATGGTGTTTCGTGTATCCACCCTGCGAACTCTCCAAAGCGGAAGAAGGGTTGGAATGTGTCTGGTAGTTCTTGTTCTTGTAGGGGTCGTTGTACTCCAGATAGGGAGAGTTCCTTAGCAAGTATTTCGTCTGGTGTTATGCCCGATGCGACTTTGCCTGCGATGGTTAAGCGGTGAAGGATGGTACCGAAGTAGCCGTTGGCTGTTTCAAGTTTGTCCACGATAATGATTGCCCCCCCCTTCCTTGAAGTATTGACAAGTTGTGCTATTAGTTTTTGGCGTTCTTCAATAGATATAAACATTAGGCAAAGGAATAAGATTGTTACGTCATGGGGTTGGTAGTCGTACTTAGTTGCGTCACCTACTGTTACTTCTCCCCACCCTTTCCAGATAGATACCATTTCTTTACTGGAGTCAATGCCTATACATTTGGCGTTACGGGTTGCCAAAGTGTCCATTAGTAGCGCCGAGATGTTTCCTGTTGAGCATCCAATGTCGTACATCCGCCCGTTCTCTGGAATGTAGTGACGGGCTATATGGGCTACAGCACCAGATACCAGTTCATACCACGGCAGTGTTTCCCGTACGTGACGGTCAAAATGGTTGGCTACTGACTCATCCTTAAACGTCCAATCAGTAGGAATGTCAAACTTGTCGTTCATTTAGTTCTCCCTAACAGGAAGCCACAGTAGAACAAACTAAAGCACATAATTAATAGTACGAGTATGTCGGTCATTTTATTTTATCCAGTATCTCTGTCTTAATTGTTTCAGCGATTGCTTTCATCATGGGTGGCGGTACAGACCGTCCTAGTCTTTCCCATCGTTGTTCAAACGTTCCAGTTAGTTCAAAGTCGTCAGGAAAACCTGATAGTCGGCGTACTTCGTGAAGGGTAAACTTACGGCATTGGGTTGGGTGGGTAACACCAGCAGCAGGGACGTTCCCACATTCAGCCGTGATTGTTTGTATTGGCTTATCCCTATGCGACCTAACTAACAAGAATGGTGTCTCGGCTTTAGTTCCTTCTTTAAGTAGTTTCCATTTTCTACCGAGGGCGTATCTGTCTAGCGTTATGTCTTTACCCGTTTCAGGGTCGTTCGTGTGGCGTATCACAACGTCCATAGCGTCACGCATTGTGTATCTAGGGGACTTAGGAGTAGGGAATACTGGTTCAAGCCCTAAATCGTTCCTAACGCCTATAAAGATAAGTCTTTGTCTGGCTTGTGGAACACCAAGAAAGGAACTGTCAAGCACTTTGGCTTTAACGTTGTAACCAGCGTCCTTTAATTCTTGAAGTATCTCTAGGAAGTAACCCCTAGCCACGCCTTTAACAAGTCCAGCAACGTTCTCGGCTACAAATACTTTTGGTTGTAAGCCTTTTAGCAGGCGCACATACTCAAAAAACAAGTCGTCAGTTACTTGGTTAGTGTCTGAATAGGCTTTGTCTTTGCCCCATAAGCGTTCCCGTTTGCCAGCAGTAGAGAAAGATGAGCAGGGTGGTGAGCCTTCCAATACGTCCAACTCGCCACGTTTCAAGCGTGCTTCTGACAAAATATCCATTGGATTAACAGTTCTAATGTCGTCAGCACTCAATTTAACGTTGGGATGATTAAGGACGTAAGTGTTTCTTGCTTCTTCTACAAACTCATTAGCCCAAACAACTTTATAACCAGCCATTTCAAACCCTAAGCATGAACCGCCAGCACCAGAGAAAGTAGAAACAACTTTGTAGCCGTTTGTGCCTTTAACTTTGGCTATTTCTTTCATAGAAGGGATTTTGTATTTAGGCTTGTCCACGGATTATCTCGTTGTATATACCAACTACTGATTTGTAGCCTTTTGTGTTTACTGGATGATTAACCAGTTCAGAAAACAAAGCAGAGATACCAGAGTCACCAAGTTGCAGGTTTACGTGTTTCTTTACATTCCATTTCATTATTTCAGGAAATGCGTCACGAATTGGTTGCTTCTGCTCTGGAGTATTACAAGATTTGTATGAGTGACCGTAAAGTATTTCCCTAAATCTTGGGTCACGATAAGGTGACACCACTTTGATACCTAACTCGGTAGTTAATTTATCCCATGCAAGTTTTTGCCCGTAGTCTGGGTTAGCAAACTTTTCAGCACGTATCTCATCCAGCCAAGTCGGGTCATCACCATCTGCACCGTGACCACGGATAGAACAATCTCTATCGTCACCAAACAAGCCACCAGCAGTTAAGCCGTTAGCGATAACTCTGATACCAATTTTGCGT
>CAZYEM010000412.1:0-2626 GCA_964646395.1 uncultured Bacteroides sp. | reverse complement strand
TGTTTTTTAATGGTCTGATGGAATACCCAGATATTCATTTTCGGTTGGTGTGAAAATTTTCTCGTGGGTATTTCATGATTTAATAATTTACAGTTTATCTAACTATTAAGCCACTTCTTAAAATCAGCGGAGCGATCAATACTTACAATTGTATCATATTCATCATCGGCTTTGGGTTTGAGTTCCAATTTAACTCTTGACCTGGAATAAGCGACCATGTTTGCAATGGATTCCATGTTTACTATGTATTTTCGGTTTATCCTAAAAAATACCTGTGGATTTAATATGGTTTCCAATTTATCGAGTGTGTATTCAACAGGATAATTATTTCCTTGAAAAGTGCGCAGGTAAACCCCTTTATCAAGAACATAAAAATAGGCTATTTCAGATACTTCAACTTTTCTTATTTTATCGCCAATTTGAATAAGAAACCGCTTTTTATAATCGGGTTCTTTTCCCTGTATATTAGCTAACAGCAAATCGAAATCGATGCTGAATGCAGATTTGAGGCTTCGGTATTTTTGAAGACTTTCTGCCAGATCATTCTTTCGTATTGGCTTCAGTAAATAGGAGATGCTATTGAGCTGAAAGGCTTTTATTGCATACTCATCATAAGCGGTAGTGAAAATAACCGGAGTATTAATGGATACCTGCTCAAAAATGCTAAAACTGATTCCATCGGAAAGCTGAATATCAAGAAATATTAGATCAGCCGTATTTTTAAAAAGCCATTTTGCTGATTCTTTAATGGAACCCAATTTTGCTAAAATTGTAATGGAAGAGTCAACTTCCTTCAGCATCCTTTCTAATTTATCGGCGGCAAAGCTTTCATCTTCAATTATTAGTACGTTCATCTTGCTCAGCTTTAATTAATGGTATCTTAGCTATGTAAAAATTATTTTCAACCTTAAATTTTGGTTCCAGTTTGCTTATTAATGCATATCTTTTAATCAGGTTTTTT
Organism: uncultured Bacteroides sp.; assembly: GCA_964646395.1. Lineage (GTDB taxonomy): Bacteria > Bacteroidota > Bacteroidia > Bacteroidales > JACABE01 > JACABE01. The sequence goes on along the minus strand of CAZYEM010000412.1, from coordinate 1,665 downwards.
AGTCCTAGCCCAGTTGATGTACCAGATATTTTTGGTTGAATAGGGTTTTTAATCAATAAAAAATCCCCTTTACTGTATATCTCAATTTTAAGCGGTTTTTCTTCATTTACAATATTGTGCTTCATTGCATTTTCTAGTAATACCTGTAATGAAAGCGGTGGCACTAATAGCTGAAGTTGTTCGGCAATTATATTGACAGTATAGGTGAGTGATTCGCCATACCGGATTTGTTGAAGGAAAAGGTAAGATCGCATAAAGTCCAGTTCCTTATTCAGTGTTACAACCGGCTGCTCTATGGTTTCAAGAACGTATCGATAAATTTGTGAAAATTCATCGATAAACAGCTGTGCCTTGGCAACATCTGCATTTATCAAACCCGAGAGAACATTGAGGCTGTTAAACATAAAATGCGGGTTGATTTGGCTTTTAAGCACTTCAAACTGCGACTGAAGGTTTTCTTTCTGAACCTTTAAAAGTTTAGTGTTGGTCTGGGTAAGCTCTTTAGTACGTTTGGCAACCATTTGTTCCAATGTGTCGTTGATCTGCTCAAGCTCTTCCTTAGCTTCAAGAAGTTCCATTTCATATTTTTTCCTTTCGGAAATGTCAATTATAATACCTCGTCGACCAACTATTTCACCATTGCGTTTTATTGTGTTTCCAAATACCATTACCGGACAAAGTGTGCCATCCTTCTTTATTGCAGTAAACTCGGCTGGCTCAGTAGCAATACCCTGGGCTGATTTTTTAAAGTTTTCAATAATTCGAGGAATATCCGCCTTAACAAAGCAATCGAGAGCGGAAATCTTTTCATCGGGATTATTGGGTATAGGTCCAAAAAACTCATCACCTGCTTTATTGCTTAATACTATTTCGCCCTGTAAATTCAATTCAAAAATAGGCTGGGGCAGTAAATCAATTAAATCTTTATACTTTGTTTCGCTTTCACGGGCAGCCAGCTCTGCCTCTTTTCTCCTGGTTACATCAATGATAATTCCATCCAGATAAGCCTCTTCTCCTTTGATGTCGAAAATGCTTTTCCCATTTTCTTTAACCCAAACAATACTTCCATTTCGATGAATGATGCGGTATTCGAACTCATACGAGGTTCTATTTTTTAATGCTTCGGTAATATTTGTTCTACATAATTTTGTGTCCTCCGGATGAATAATGGAGGCGTAGGATCGCACCGCATTTTCTCTGAATTCAGAGTGAGGATAGCCAGAAATATCGTAGATTTTCTCGCTGATATATTTAATTGTATAGCTTTCGTCAAATTGACACCTATAAGCCGCACCCATCAAATTTGACAGAATATTGTTTAATTGGGCCCTGCTTTCATCCAGCTCCTTTACTAAAATTTTTCTTTTCCTGATTTCCAGTTCCAGATTTTGGTTTTGCATTTTACCTTGTTCAATCAAATGCATTGCTGCTCTGTTTTTCTCCTCCTCTATTTGTGCTTTTGCTTCAAATATTGCTTTATTAGCTGCTTCAACAATAAGATTTTTTTCGAAGTTGTCAGCTTTATTTTTTTCAATGGTAACCTCCTCTAAATAGATATTGGCTTCCAGAATAACCATCAGGAAAAAACTAAGAATAACAAGATAGTATGCATTATTAAGAACAGTTATCCAATCATGTTCCATATTAAAGACCAAACCTGCAGGC
>CAZYEM010000411.1:0-2643 GCA_964646395.1 uncultured Bacteroides sp. | reverse complement strand
TTGGATTTTGCATCCACATTACAGGTGTGCCTGCAGATATTGAGTAACAACCAGTAGTGATATTTGCATGACCACCTGAAGGTAATCCACAAATTGCTGACACATAATATATTGTATTATATGCGCCGCCAAAATCGTTAAGACAGAAATTTGGAGTTGTACTATAAGCTAAAGGCTGATTGTTTCCTGTATGAATCATAAATTCGAACATACCAGCGCCGCCATCGGTTTCTTCATTTCCATTGTGAGTAACATCTGGTTCAGTACACTCATTGGCACAAAGAACAACTGTTTGTAATGAGCCCATTGTTCCAGCATATAAAGGACAGCCGCAATCACGGAATCCGTTTATTACAAAGTCGCTACAACCATTAACATCTGTTACAGTATAGTTATAACTATTTGGTGAAACAATATCAACTTCGAAATGAGGATTTGCTTGTGTTATTCCATTTACTAAATAACCTGTAAACGGGCCACCTTGTGAGCCAACAACATCCCATGATACGTTAAAATAAGTAGGTGTTCCTAATGGTCCGCAAACTTCTGCGAAGTTTAATACATCAATTGCATCATAAACAGTAAATACAACATTGTCAGTTAATGGTCCGCCCGAACATGGATCATCTACAGTGTTAGTAATAGTATAAGTTCCAGGTATAGATGGGTCAAATTGACCAGTGGTAGTATTTAATAATGATGGGTTTGGTGAACATGATAATGTTCCAAAGTTAACAGCCTGAATTAGGAATGGTGATGATTCAACACACATATTTGCTACATCTGTTAAGGTTGGGTCAAATGTTTCGTTAAAAGTTATGGTTACCTGATCGGTATTTGCACAACCAGGGTTACCCATATACAACTCGTGCCATGCAAAAACGTAAGTTCCATATAAACCAACTGTAACATTGGTGATTGGAGCTGTTGATGCTTGGAAAGATGCTGTTGATGGACCTGATATTAACTCCCAATATCCTGTGCTAGTTGGAAACTCAAAAGGAGTTGCATTTAGCTGATATGTAAGTGCACAAATTGCAACATCTGCACCAGCACTTACGCTAGGAATGATACAACAGTTTGGATCCAATGCATGAAGTACATTAACATACAATGCAGTGTCGTGCTCACAACCAAAGTTATCGGTAATAGTAAATATAAATGGTTGTAATGAGTTAACATCTGGTGTTGCTGTTGTCAAATACGTTCCTGTTGCACAGTTTGTATTCGCTGGAGGAGTCATTTCTGAGCCATAAAGACCTTCCCATGACGTTGGAGTATAAGTTGGAGTGTAGCTCCATATTTCTGGGTATAAACTTGGGTTAAACTCAAGATACCAACCAAAAATTGTTCCTGCGTCTGCCGACCAGTTATCGCAAATACGAATTGTCCATAAACCGTTTAATGGGCAACCTACAAGACCTGCCAAACTTGCATAAGAAGCATAGTTACCAGCTGCTAAAGTTGTTTGGCTTGATGCTGCGGTTTGCATTGTTTGAGTAGCAGTAGGAGTAATATTATACCAGTAACCAGCACTTGGAGGATTTCCAAGATTACAGCCACCACCGCCTTGAATACCTAATTGTACCTCTTGACCGTTTGGACACTGAATATAGAAAGTTAAGTCGCCGATATATGTATGGCAAATACTCATGTGAACACCAAGCAAGTCGTTAACAGTTGTTAAAGTCTGACCAGGTTCAAAAGCATTTTGAAGTAAAGTTGAGTTAAAACATAGTGGAGGCGTATCTGGTAGAGCAACCTGCTGACCATTTACTGGTATTACAGCACTTGACCATTGAACACCTGAGTAATATCCACACATAGTAACAGGTTCTCCCATACAAATTTCATCTGGGTTTGTTGCTGTGGTTGTAGTATTCCAAGTTGGAGCACGAGAAACCCTAACTCTTTGAGTAATTGAGTTGGTATTAACGCAACCCTCAGAGTCCTCAATTGTAACAATTACAGTATATCCTTGGCGTGCAGGGAAATTGTGAGTAACAGTTGTCATTCCTACTCCAGATACAATTGGAGTACCATCTTGGAAATTCCAAAAGAAAGTATTTGTTGCATCAGTACAAGGATAAGCAGTACTTGGGTATGTTCCCTGAGCAGTAAATTCTACTGGCATAGAAGTGTTTGCAGTTTCGTCCCAGCAAACATTGATATAGCCGTCGCCCTGAATAGCAGGAACAGCTGATACAATGTCCACCTGACGTGGCTGACAAACAAAATTACACGAGAAGGTTCCCGACCATGATGCTCCTGTTGCGGTACCTGTAAAAACGAAAGTTAAACAACCACTTTCATTCATATTTGTTGCCTGAACTGCAATGGTACCGCCAACCGTGGTGTTATTGTAGCAAATCAACAATGGCGCACCGGTTGTCTGTCCATCATAAACACACAATGATGTTCCTGCTGGAAAGCTATAACCACCACCAATATACAAGGTCATGTGTCGTGCAATTGGATCATTTGAGCAAACTGTCATTGTGAAAGTCTGACCAGCGCTATAACTGCCAAGAGTAAACGTTCCAGAACAAGTAGATATGCTCTGTGAGTTCAGATTACTCAATACATACTGGCTGAATCCATAAACGGATATTACAGACAATAGCAGTATTAAAATTAACTTTT
>CAZYEM010000410.1:0-2659 GCA_964646395.1 uncultured Bacteroides sp. | reverse complement strand
TATATTTTTATTTACAATATATTTTTAATAAAAAAAAAATTTATTTTCATATTGGGGGGTGAACAGTTTTTACAAAAAAAAAGTGTTTTTTCGTTCTAATCTTCTACAGCCCAATAACAATAGGAGTTAAGACAGCACAAATAATAGCACAAAACAGCACAAATAATTTATTTTTGCACTTTAGTATCAATTATAAATTAATTTATTACATTTGCAAACAACATAATCGCCATGATAAAAAACATTAGAGAGTATAAATCCCTGCAATTCCTCCTGGCGGTTGTGTTAAGCAGGGACTCTCACTTTTTATTTATACTATGAAAGTAACTTTTTACAAATCAATTAAGGATGTATCACCTTATCAAAATAAGGATGTAGGATTCTACCTAGACAGGATTAAGAATGGCAAGTCTGAGCAGTTATGTAAGGACCTAAGATTCTCTACTGATAAAGAGGAAAGGAAATCCATTAAGATGCAGCTGCCTGTTGTTACCTTTGGAGGTGATTTCAGTAAGAGAAACAATGCATCTCTAAGAAAGGCATCAGGATTACTGACTTTAGACTTTGATGATGTGCAGGATCTACCTGCTCTGATTGTAGAACTCAAAGCTCACAAATCTATCTTCTCCTGTTGGACATCACCATCAGGCAATGGAGTGAAAGCTCTAGTCAAAATACCAATAGTACAGGATGACAAAGAATACAAAGAATATTTCAAGCAGATATCTGCAGTATTCAATGGAGTAGATGAATCAGGGAAAGATATTGCTAGAGCTTGCTTTGAATCTTATGATCCTGATATCTATGTTAATTTAGATGCTGAGAATTATATCATTGACTATGATGTTATCCCATTTGAGACTAGTGAGGTAGGTAGTATTACTAACATTAAGGTCCTAGATACTGATGAGATAGCTAATAAGCTGATGACTTGGTTTAAAAAGAAGTATAATTCACAAAATAGAAACTCCTCACTTTACAAATTAGCAGCAGCATTCAATGATTTTGGAGTGGATAGAATGACTTGTCAGAATTATCTGATAGGATTTGAGCAGAAAGATTTTGGATCTGTAGAGATACTAGCTCTGATAAATTCTGCCTATAAAAAGACTGCTAACTTTAATACTAAGCAATTTGAGGATAAGGAGAAAAAAGATAAGCTCATTAACTTTGTGTTGAGTGGCAAGTCTGATGCTGTCATCTTAGAAGAGTTTAAAGAGTACAATAAAGAGAATATTGAGTCAGAGATTCAGACTATTAAGGAGGTAATTAAAGTAGATGAGTTTTGGAAATATGATTTTAAAGGTGATGTATTGATAATACCATACCGATTCAAGCTATTTCTAGAGAATCTACAGTACTATAAGTACTATCCTGTAGCTAACACTAAGACCTTTGTTTTTATTACTAAGAATGAGAACTTTATTAATCATGTCTCTGAATTTCAGATAAAGGATAGAGTAATGGAGTACCTGGTCCAATCAAATCGGATACCTGTCTTTGATGCTGTAGCTGAGAAGTCTAAACTCTTTACTCCTCAATACCTCAGCATGATAGATACTGCTAATGTAGAGATGGAAAGGGATGGGATAGATTACGGTATGATTTACTATAAGAATGCAGCTGTCAAAGTATTTGCTAAGCACCATGAGATATATGAATACTCAGAGCTTAAAGGATATGTATGGAATAATCAGATAATAGATAGAGATTTAATAGATGCTGATCACCATGAGTCAATGTTTAGGTCTTTCATTTGGTTTATCTCAGGGCAGGAGGTAGAGAGATATGATACTATGAAGAGCATTATAGGCTATATGCTACATTCTTATAAGACATCTGCTAATAACAAAGCAATCATTCTAAATGATGAAACTATCAGTGACAATCCTAATGGAGGTAGTGGCAAGGGGATTCTGATTAATGCTATAGGATACATGAAAAAAGTTAGCACTATTGATGGTAAGACCTTTGACTCAAATAAATCATTTCCCTATCAGACTGTATCTTCTGATTGCCAGGTCCTAGCATTTGATGATGTAAGAAAGAACTTTAATTTTGAGAGCTTATTTAGTATAATCACTGAAGGTCTTACTATTGAATACAAAGGTAGAGATGCAATTAAACTACCTGTAAAAGACTCACCTAAAGTATTAATCTCTACTAACTACACTATCAAAGCAGATGGTGGCTCATTTAAGAGGAGGATGTTTGAGGTAGAGCTGAGTAGTTACTTTGGTACTCACCATACTCCATTTGATGAATTTGGCTCTATGCTGTTTGAGGATTGGGATGAGCAGGAATGGGCAAGGTTTGACCATTACATGATTAACTGCTTAAATTATTACTTAGAGAATGGTCTAGTAGAATCTGAGGCTAAGAATCTAGAGCTGAGAAAGTTTATCAATGAGACAAGCCAAGACTTTATTGAATGGGTAGATAATAAGAATCTAGGATTTGACCAAAGATTGAATAAGGTGTCAATGTTTGAGAACTTTATAGCAGAGTACACTGACCAAAAGAAGTACCTGACTAATAGAACATTTAATAAATGGTGTAAGAAGTATGCAGAATACAATGGTAAGGAGTATGTAGATGGATCTAGCAATGGTGCTAGATGGTTTGAGATTAAATCACAGAGAGATCCTGATGTATGGGA
>CAZYEM010000409.1:0-2666 GCA_964646395.1 uncultured Bacteroides sp. | reverse complement strand
GATGTCGCACCCGTTGTTGCGTAAGTTACAGGAGTAATTGCAGAATTGATACATATGTTTTGATTGTTTGTACCAACTGCTGAAGTTAAAGCAATTGTATTGTTTAAAATTACAGTTATAGTTCCTGTAGCATTTACAATTCCACAACCGCCTGTTAAAGTAACTGTGTAATTAAATGTACCTGAAACTGATGGTGTTCCACTTATCGTAACCACATTGGCTAACCAGTTGCCTGTTACTCCGGCAGGTAATCCACTGAAAGTAGCTCCTGTTGCACCGGTAGTTGAGTATGTAATAGCTGTGATTGCTGTATTTATACATTTGGTTTGTAAGTTTGTACCTGCACCAGATGTCAATGCGATTGTATTAGTTGGTATTATTGAAATATAATTAAGTAATGTTTTGGTACTGGTCGGTAGCCCGTCAGTTATCGTCAAACTTACTGTATTAGAACCTGTCCCCGTATAAGTTACAGTATGTGGTCCTATTCCTGTTGCAGTAAGTGGAGTAGCATTTATTCCAAAATTCCAGCTATAAGTAGTTGTAGGAGAAGTTCCTGTTGAATTATCAGTAAAAATAACACTTGAACCACTGCAAACAGTGGTAATATTTGAAATAAAATCTGCATTTAAACCACAACCTAATAGGTTAATAGTTTTAATAACCTGAATTCCAACACAACCATTACTATCTGTTTCTACAACTTTAATATTTCCATTTGTTGTACCAAAGGTAACTTGTATGCTATTTGTTCCAGCTCCAGATGTAATAATGGCTCCTGATGGTACTGTCCATAAATATGTAGATCCCAACGTATTTATTACACTATATACATTTCCAACAGAACTGCATAAAGGTGTAGTATTTCCAGTAATTAAGGATGTTACAGGTAATGGATTTACAATTAGTGAAACATTGGTTGAAGTTAGTGTTGAAATATTTGTAGTTGTTCCTGAAGGACTATTAATTATGTTTGTTCCTGATAAAACCACTGCACCATTTCTGGCTAACAGTCTTCCATCTATACTTGAACCTGTATTCATTGTAATAGAAGTCAGGGCTAAAATATTTCCTTTAAAAGATGTTCCGTTTCCAATAGTTGCAGAACTTCCAACCTGCCAGATAACATTTTTAGCCTGAGCACCTCCACTAAGAATAACATTTCCTCCAGCACCTCCAACTGTAGTAAAATCAGATGCTATCTGAAATATCCAGGATGCATTTGCATCACCTTGAGCATCAAGTGTTAAATCGCCTGATTGTATTAAAAGTGTAGAAGTTGATTTGTAAATTCCAGGGGCAAGTGTTAAACCACCCTGATCACCAGCTACTGTAGCTGGTGCAGGAGCAGTTGCTCCTTCAGCAAAAAGATATGCATCGGTTAAATCTTGTTTTACTTGTACAAGCAGTGCAGCAATTCCTGGAGGTGCAACATCATCAGAAGCGAATATAGATCCATTTACTACAATTGCTGGTGGAAATCCAGTTATAGAACTTCGAACTCCAGGACTTATACCAATATTCATATCATGAATTTCACTAAAGCCTGTGCTGCTAATACCAACACCAGCAATAATTCCAAAATCGCCAGCTGATTTAAGGTCAACAGATGAATGTGATGAATTTGTAACAGAACATAAACCTGTTATTACAACATTATAATTGGATGATGAATCAGAAATATTTGCAGGATTTATTATAAGTGTATCTGAATTTACACCTGAAATATTTCCACCATTTATTAAATTAATATTACCTTTTCTCCATTGATAAGTAAGGTTTGTTCCTGTTGCATCAACATAGAAAATTGCAGAGTCTCCTTCACAAACTATTTGATTTACAGGTGCTGTAGTAATTGCAACAGCAGTGTTAATTGCTAAAGAAGCGCTAACAGATGTATCATTTGGCAAACATGTTCCAGAAACAACAACGTTATAGTTAGTTGCTGCATCTGAAATGCTTACAGGATTTATTGTAAGTATAGATGAAGTAGCGCCAGAAATATTTCCACCATTGGTTAAGTTTACATTTCCTTTTTTCCATTGATAAGTTAGTGCTGTTCCTGTTGCAGTTACTTTAAAGCTGACTGAACTTCCCAAACAAACATTTTTGCTTGTAGGTTCGGTAATAATTAATGGAGCTGTATTGAGCACCAATGAAACGTTTGATGATGTATCATCAGGCAAATAAGTTCCGGAAACAATAACATTATAGTTATTGGCAGCATCAGTAATAATTACTGGATTAATTGTTAAAATAGCAGTAGTTGATCCTGAAATATTTCCACCGTTTATTAAATTTACATTTCCTTTCCTCCATTGATAGGTAAGACCAGCACCTGTTGCAGATACTGAAAAACTAACTGAATCTCCTAAACAAATTGTTTTATTTGTAGGTTCTGTTATAATTTGAGGAAAAGAGCTTATTTGTAAAGATACATTTATAGATGTGTCATTCGGTGGACATGAACCTATAATTACAATATTATAATCGGATGCAGTATCCAAAATACTTGCAGGATTAATTGTCAGCATTGCTGTGTTTGATCCTGAAATATTTCCACCGTTATTTAAATTCACATTTCCTTTTCTCCATTGGTAGCTAAGTCCGGTTCCTGTTGCAGTAACTGAAAAACTTACCGAATCTCCATCACCAACAATCTGATT
>CAZYEM010000408.1:0-2681 GCA_964646395.1 uncultured Bacteroides sp. | reverse complement strand
ACGCTCCGTGATTTGCTTGGAAAAAAGAGAGATCACAAGCAATACGAAAGATATTACCGTTAAAAGCAATGAGATAATCGAAGCCATCATCTTTGTCCACCTTGTTGTAGTCGTAGTTGTTGTCGCTAAATGCTTGGATAATACTGGGTATGATTTTCTTTCCCATAAACTGCGCTGGCTCTTCACCTTTATACAGTGGTGGCTTCCAGTTGTAGGAAAGAATATCGCCTGGCCTAGTATCACCTGAAAGACCAATGAGATACTTACCAACCTCAACTATCTTTGGCGTACTAGTGGCAAGAGTTACTAGGTTATCTTCTGTGATCTGGCTATCGGCTACTAGAACAGCGTAGTCAATTCCTTCTACTCCAACGATTGTGGTCATTGGGCAAGGCTACACCTAACGGCGTGTCGTCGCGTTAGCGACACCAACTATGGCTACCATATGAGCCGTGAGGCGAATTACTGAAGCGGGGAGCGAAGCTCCTAGCCGTCCGTCTGTGTGGTTCCGTCTACTCACCCTGCCTAAACTCTGGTCTAAATATACCCTTCCTAAGCCCTTCGGTGCCGATTTGCGGGGCTTAGGTCCAGTCCACGTGTGTACCTGTGGGTCGCAGGTCTTTAACGTGATGTGTACCTTTGAAGACTACGAGATTGTTTGGTACTTCCTTGATGCTACCTGTGTTAACTGTGGCAATCTAGTGACAGTTCCTTGTCCAGTTGACGCAGAATAAAACGGCATAAAAAAAGAAGCCCACCCCTTTCGGGGTGAGCCTCTTCTGCCTCGCGCTGCGGTCTAGTCTACTTAGCTCCGCGTCCAAAGTCTGCTGACTTAGGATCAAGCCACTTGAGTACTGGGCCTGCAACTGCTGATACTGCTGCTGCTACTAGTGCCTTTGGATCTGTGACGCCTGCAAGGTACAGAGCTAGCACTGATGCTACCGCTGCACGTAGGTATGATGCGATTACTGCCTTTGTTGTTTTGTTCATTGGTTCTCCTTCTTCTTAGGTAAAGGCTTAACTGCTGCCTTAACTTTGTTGACGGCCTTTGGTTTTCCCAACCAAGGGAACCAAGGGGAAGTGTCATCTCCACATCCTTCTTTGATTGAGATGTGAAGATGCTTGTTGTGCTTATTTGAACCGTCGTAATCACGATCCCCTTCTGAGGCACGTTCTGCTGACCAGATTTTGCCCTGGAAAATAAGATACTTAACGCGCTTGTCTGCTTTTAGTTCTTGAAATAAATTAGCGCAATCAATGCCACCTAACTTATCGTGGGTTAGATCTACTGCATAACCTGTGTTGTGGTCTGAGTTAGGACTCTGACTGATGTGTGCTGCTGATGGCAATAGGCCATCCGAGGCTTTCTTGCGAGATGGACATATCGCTGTGGCTTGACGAAGGACAGCAATAGCGGCAGGCGTGGCTTTCTTTACAAGTTTCATCGTTCACTTCTTTCCTTCTTGGATCATTATCTGATAGAGGATTTCTACCTTGGTTTCTAATCTTGCAATCGAGTCCTTGACACTTGAACCACCATTGGGTTTGAGTTCGTTGAGGTAATGCTTTACTAGCCAGCGAACTGCGCCAACAAAGCCACCGATAATTGTCATTACTGCAACAGCAACTGTTGCGTAGTCTTGTGCTTGCATTAGATCGTCCTAATAGTTACTAAGAGCAAGCCTCCGAAGCCAGAGAATCGCTTATCGGATGGGGTACGGTTAGAGAAATCCATCTCTTCAATGAGTCCAATAAAAGACTCACCAGTTCTAAAGTCTTCAACACGGATACTGTCTCCGTTGTTTTCAACAGTTTCTAACTGCGACATACGAGCATAGGCAGCGCCTTCATAACCAACCTCAACCCCAAAGTGATCGCTCTCGTGGTCATAGCAGAACAATGGGTACTGGATAAGACGCTGGCGTGGGATTGCTGGCAATGCTTTGAGCTGATAGCCAGTAAAGAGTGGCCCCTTGCTTACATCTGTAGATGAACGTTGAAGGGTAAACTTAAAGCCCAAGTATTCTTGTGCCTGTTGTGGATAGTTGATGTTAACTTCAGGTGTAAATTCACCTTGTGAGAACTGAGCAATTGTGTACTCAACATTTCTGCTATCAATAGAGTCAACGACAAGACCGCCATTTGTGGTATCTACTCGCGCTTGCAGCAGTTTATAGATCTTAGATTCAAGTGTGTTGTAACGGATAAAACCTGTTCGCAGGTATCCCTCTGCTACTACAGAGGTAGTTGATTCAGCAAAGGTTGTATCACCTGTTATGAATGCTAAGCGATCTGAGTTACCAAAGAATGCAACCTGACTTGCTTTAACTGTTGTATTAGCAGCCACTAGATCCCAAGCCCAAGGAAAGAATAAACTATTTGCTAAGACTGTTGTTGATAGATCGCATCGAACTAACCCTGCTTCTCCATCAACAGTAGTGGCAAGCCAAGCAAAACTATCCTTAAAGGCAATAGCATTACAGGCTGCTTCACTAAAGAGTAATGGACCATACTGGATGTCTCCATTGCTATCTGATATTCCAGCACGGAATCCTTTGCTAGTTGCAAGGATTGCATAGACACCTAGATAAACTTCAAAGTCGTTAATGCTTTCACCCACTGGCATATCAATGATAACTGTAGGTGTTATTAGAGTTGGGAATAATAAAGAATATGATAAA
>CAZYEM010000407.1:0-2699 GCA_964646395.1 uncultured Bacteroides sp. | reverse complement strand
AACTTTATAACTTTACGAACTTTATAACTTTACGAACTTTATAACTTTACGAACTATCAATACAGCTAAAATAAAAAAAGCCCAACATAACATCGGGCTTTTTACAAACAGAATATTGCGTATTGTGTTTATTTTTTCTTTGCAGGTGTTGAACCGTATCCACGTTGTTTTGCCATATCTTCTATTTTTTGCTGGAATTTCGATTTCACAACCGGTTTTTTCTTATTTTCCTGAATTTTTGCATGTATCTTATCTTCATTTACAAACTGACGTATCAGATACATTTGTCCGAATGTAATCATGGTCGATAGGAAATAGTAATAATTTAAACCCGATGAGTAACTGTTCAAAAATCCAAGGAACATCACAGGCATAATATACATCATGGTTTTCATACCCGGCATGCTGTTGGTAGATCCCATCGATTCCATATTCATTTTGGTATAAAGCAGGTTGGATGCTGCCATAAGCAATGCAAACAAACTCACATGATCGCCATAAAAAGGAATATTTATACCCAGATTGATAATTGAGTCGTAGCTCGATAAATCCTCAGCCCAAAGGAAGGGTTGCTGACGTAATTCGATAGATGCCGGGAAGAAACGGAACAATGCAATCAATATCGGGAATTGCAATAGCATGGGTACACAACCTGCCATTGGATTTACCCCGGCTTTTTTATACAAAGCCATAGTTGCCTTTTGTTTGTCCATTGCTTGTTCCTTTTTAGGATACTTTGCCGATATTTCTTCAATTTCAGGTTTCAATACCTTCATTTTGGCAGTTGACAAATACGATTTGTATGCAATTGGCAGTAATACTATTTTCAATATAATAGTTAAAACCAATATAATAATACCGTAGTTCCAGTTCAGGCTATCCAGTATATTAAATACAGGAATTACTGCATATCTGTTAATCCATTGCAGCAGGAAAAAGCTCCAGCCCAACGGAATCTGACGTTCGAGTTCTAAATCATAACTCTTCAGAATTTTGTATTTGTTTGGACCCATATACATATTCATCGCCACACTGTTATCTGCAGAAGATTGATAGGGTATTCCGATCAACGAACGCAGAGATTTAAGATACCTGCCTCCTTCTTTGTGCTTTTCGGTAAACGATTTAATATCCGCATTCAAAAACTGATCTTTTGCTATTAATGTTGTTGAGAAAAATTGTTGTGTAAATGAAATCCATTTTACCGGTGTTTTTATAGAAGTTTCATCATCTTTGGTTTCACTCAGGTAATCAACATCATCCTTTAATAATTTATAAAAGACTGAGGATACAATGTTTTCGTTCTGTGCGTTCTTTTCCTGACGACGAATGTCTGCATTCCATTTTAAATCAATAAAATTGGCATTGGCAGCAATAATATCCTTCATGCCAACAAAATTTATGTTAAACCCTATCATATAGCTATTGCCATAAATAGTGTAGGCAAATTCGATGTATTTATCGGGATTTGCAACCGTATCGGAAGCAGAAGCATATAAACGCATGGCAAATTTCAGCGAATCGTTTCCTTTAACAGATAAATTTTCTTTTCCATTTAAAGATGGATTTGAATAAACGGGCTGAAAATACAATTCACCCGTGTTTATATTTCTGTTGTTTGAGAAAAACTCAAGGTAAAATTCGGATGAATCCTTAGTAAATAATAGTAGAGGGATAGAATCGAAAGTGCGGAACTGCTTTAATTGAGCTTGTGCAATTCTTCCACCTTTTGAAGAAATGCTAAGTTTCAACACTTCGTTTTCGATTATAAAATTTTTATCTTCTCCTTTTGCTGCATTAGCGAAAGATCCCAATTTGTCATTTAATACTTCGGGAGTATTTTGTAATGAATCGTTTACAGCAGCAATGCTATCTGAATTATTTTTTTCTGATCTGGCAAAATTTGAAGTAGAGTCGGTTTTCGTCTGAACCAAAGCTAAAGAATCCTGTGTTCTGCGATTTGCTTCCAGTTCCTCTTTGCTTGGTGCACTCCACCAGCTATAACCTATAAATAAAGCAAAAATCAAAACCAATCCTAATATCGTATTCCTGTCCATTGTATTATTTAGATATATTATTATAAATTAGGCTGCAAAAGTAAGAAATTAATATGAATTTTTCAGTTGATAAAGTTCATAAAGTTTATTAAGATTATTATTTTTATAAAGCCGTCTTAAATATTAACTTATGTTTACGATTTGATAAACAGCATTAGTTATTCACAATATATATAAATATAAAAAAACATTTTTTTGTCTTTTAAAGATGCGAAGGATTATTATAATTATTTCGTCAAACTAAAAATGTTTATAAATAAATTATTCAAAATGTCAATAAAAAATAGTAAAGAATAAATCAAAATTAAAAAAATGAATGCAAAAATAAATCAAAAGAATTTTCTATCAGTTTTAATAGGTGTTTTAGTCCTTCTAAATATAAATTTAGCAGGGTGTAAGAAAGATGATAATTCAACAACAACTTCAATTACTGGTGATTTAAAAACTGTTCCACGAGCAGCGGCTTATGCTGGCTGCTACCACGTTATCGGTACAAGTCAAACCAAATCATGGGACAGTGTAGGCAACATTATCACTCCTGTTTTGGGAGAAGCCTTTTTCGGTCAGGATGCTCAGTTTACACATACAACTCCCGTTTACACCAAAAGCAGCGATGGACTTACTGTTAAGGATGAAGTTACA
>CAZYEM010000406.1:0-2737 GCA_964646395.1 uncultured Bacteroides sp. | reverse complement strand
TTAAAATAATTATCGTGATAGGCATTCTCGGTAATAAAAACCGCCTTTTCATAATTAAGGCTGTCTTTGCCTTCGAGCATATTTTGCAGAGCAGCGTATGCTTTGTGGAAACATTGTACAGATAAATCCTTATCCATTTGTCCGTAAGAGGACAAATGGTTGAAAATGATTGCTATTATTATTAAAGACTTCTTCATATTACATTAATGCTACAATTAATAGTAAGATTCTTTTCATATTCTAATTGGTTTATTTTGTTGTTATATATCTATAGTTTTTTATTATATTCTCTTTTTATGAACTGCCTTTGCATAATTCAGGCTGTCTTTGTCTTCCAGCATATTCTGCAAAGCATCGTAAGCTTTGTAAAAGCTAAACTTAGAAGAATCAATATCCGTTTGCCCGTAAGAAACGAACTGAAACAAAATAACTGTAATAATAACTATTGTTTTTTTTCATATCAGATAAATTTTTTGTCCACTAAAAGTGATACAGCCCACTTACTATCTTGCTGGGGAAAACCCCAGACCCACTTTACAGACTTCATAATAATTCTTTTGTTAATCTTGCATCAGAATAGTATGCTATTTTTATATCAGATAATTCATTTTTTATTTTAAATGCAATTTCCTTTCCTTCAATATCAAGTTTATTTATAATCGTATTATTTTTGAATCCATAATAATGTTCATTTTCATATCTTGCAAGCCAATCATTTAAATGTTGTATAGTTTTATAACTTAAATGTAAATCAGCGGGATTTATATAACCCCCTTCATAATAATCTCTAATACCAGTACAATTTAATGATGCATCAATTATTAAATATTTCATAATTAGATTATTTATCTATTACTTTAAAACCTCTTGCTATGATTTTTATTTCACTTCCTGTTGATGATGTTCTTATTACATAGCAATTTAATTTTTCATTTAAAATATTATTCCATTTATCTAAAAGGTTTATGAGGTCAGAGTCATCATTTGACGCTTCATGTGCTTCAAGAATAGAATCTTTTGAAATAACTCCAAATCCCAAAATCATTTGAGACCAATAAACGTCTTCAAATATAAATTGACTAAGTATTTTGTCTGGCCAAGTCCATAATATTTCTAAAGATATTGTATCTTCATAACCCGGATTCTTTCTATTAATAAAGATATTCTTTATAACAGCATCATGCCAAAAATAATCATTAAAGTTTTTCATTTTCTTATTTTGTTCTAAATTTATTAAAATGGCCATTTGGTGAAATGTTCATCACCATTATTTATATGAATATGACTTTCTTGTGGTCCTTTATAACCTGGTTTTGTTCCTGCATCTATCCTTAACTTTTCAGAAAACTTACCATTCTTTATAACTCCATAGCTTGAACTTCTATTTGGATTTTCAATATAACTTTCAGGTATTTTTGCACCTTTTGGCAAAACAACACCATCTTTAGTAACTATAAAATTATTTACCTCCTCTTTTATTATTGATGTGAAAATAGTTTTCGCTAAAGAACCTATCATTAGAAAACTTTCCACATTTATAGGAGAATAATCAACTTGACCCGATTGAGGTAAACGATTTTTCATTTCTTCAATACTTCTTAAAAGAACATAATCATTATAATCAGGTCTATTTGGTAAATTATTATAATGGTTTTTTATCTTATCTAAAACATTGGGGTTAATTACTTTTGGTAAATTAGAAAACAATGTTCCTTTTTTCATGGCATCATCATGTGACATACCTTGTTTGAAACTATTCTTGTTCATAATAATGGCTTCTCCTTTTAAACCTTTATCATCTGAACCAAGAAAATTACCTTCATTGTCATAAATTGGATTTGTTGAACGTCCATCAGGGTCAATCAACATTACTGGATTCCAAGCACAATAAGCATAAGGTGATATATTTGGATATTTATCACTCAACGGGTCAACACTTAGTGCAAAAACTACAGGATCAACGTTGTATTCATTGTCTGTTTCAACAGGAAGTAATTGTATTATCTTTTTTGTCTTTGTATTAAGTAGTGCATGATAGTATTGTATGGTATCAACTGCTTCGTGCATTTCGTCAAATAATCCGTTCGAAAGTGTCATATAGCGTTGTTTTGCTTTTATCGGAGCAAAAGAATTGGGTGTGTGGTCCTTTAATAAATAGCCTTCGTTTTTATGCTGGATACGTGCAAGTATATTTTTTTCTATTTCTTTGGGTATTTCTCTGTAGCCAAACGTATATAAATCATTCAATTGATTTTCATAACTTGCTAAAAGTATTTGTGTTTGTGAATTTAATCTTGCTTTTGAAAGTTTAGTTATCTTGTTTTCTTTCATTGAAGCCAATAACCTGTTTTCTGTTATTTCTGCTTTCAGCAGCAATGCATTCATCGAAACGCTGTCGTGTTTAATTGCCAATTCTGCACATTGCAACAGAAAGTTGTTGGTATTGTCTTTATATTTATGTTGGTATCCCTTGGCAAGGTAAATCAAATTTAAGGCAACGGCTTCTTTATCACTGAGCATCCGCTGTGCCATGCCGTTTATGATGGATGTATTAGTTGTATAGGTTAATGTTTGTATGGTTCCATCGCCCGGAAAGGTTTTGCTTGCCAGCTCAACATTGTAAAAGCCTCCTCTTTGATTTCTATTCTGAATATAAATATGATGTGGGGTAATTGTAAGCCTTGCATCGGATTGTAAACGGTCGGAAAACAATTTAAAAAGTACTGCCAGCGAATAG
>CAZYEM010000405.1:0-2738 GCA_964646395.1 uncultured Bacteroides sp. | reverse complement strand
AGCAGTAAGAACAACTCTACAATTTTTGGAAGAGGAAGCAACACCAACCTTTATTCCATTTTCAATCAATTCGTGTATCAAACTAACGGTTGAAGGATAAGCTTCTACACCCTCTTTTTCCAGAATTTCATTAAAGAAAAAGTTTTTCCTGTTTCCTAATGCACAAACAGTTTCCAATTTTGGATCATCCTCAGCCTCGCCAAAAGGGATGTTTATATTCCTCGATTGCAAAAACGATTGAACACCCTGATATCTTGGTTTTCCATCTACGAAAGGTAAATAATCGCTTTCGTGGGTAAAGGCTATAAAAGTTTCATTAAATCTGGATTCCCTTTCTTTAAGATAGGAATCGAACATTGCTTTCCATGCATGGCTGTGCACCAAAGCTGTTTTTGTAATTACACCGTCAAGGTCGAAAATTACTGCATCAAACGGATATATATTTTGCATACTATTTTTTTTTAAATTAATTTAATCCAATAAGTTCCTAAAGCTTCAATTGTTATTGAATTATTTGTTTTTTCAATTTCTAATTCTTGTCCTAATAAGTCGGTTTTATCTTTTAATACGGATGTATCAAATTGAATTTGTTGTTGTTCATTTGATAAATTATGAATCATCAATAACTTTTCGGTTTTATAATTTCTTTCGAACATCAGTATGGAATTGATTTCATTTCCCCCCATATCAAAAGCAGTTAACCATTTTAAATCGCCTCTGCCAAAGGTTTTATGCTTTGTTCTGGTTGATATCTGATTTTTAAGCGCTTTATAAACATGAGAAGAATAGGAATTCTCATTTTTCAATTCCTGTTCCAGATTATCCCAATCTATTCTGCCTCTTACCAAAAAACGGGTATCATCCTTACCAACTATTTTAATGGTTTCCTTATAATAATCTTCATCATTTAATTTTCCGAATTCATCGCCATAATAAATTATCGGAGTACCGGGCAACGTTAGCATTATTGAAAATGCCAATGCAATTTTTTTAGGATTTCTATCCATAAGTTCAGCTAATCGGGCAGAAATTCCCTGACCTAATCGAAAATTCCATTCAGGTTGCTTGCAAAAAGTTTCGTGTATATATTTGCGATCCTCTTCTGAAACATACGTCAGTTCCAAACTCAATTCATCGTGACATCTTAAGAAAGTAAACCATTGGCTCGATTCCGGAATCTGAGGCGTAATATTGTTTTCCAATACATTTATTATAGGTTCTTTATTTTCGGAACCCAAGGCTTTATAAATCTGAGGCATCAATGGAAAATGATAACCAGCATGGCATTCGTCGCCGTTTCCAAAATACTTTACCACTTCTTTTGGTTTCTGACAGGCCTCGGCCAAAAGCAAGGTATTCGGTTTAACATAATCGAGTATTAATCTGAAAATCTTAACAATGACATGAGTTTTGGGTAAATTTTCGCATTCAGTTCCTTCCTCTTTCCAGAGATAAGGAATGGCATCAGCCCTAAAACCATCCACCCCTTTTTGTAACCAAAACAGGAAATTATTTGCCATTTCGATCAAAACCTTTGGATTGCGATAATTTAAATCGGGTTGGAAATCGAAAAACCGATGGAAAAAATATTCATCCCCTTGTTTTTGCCAATTACTTTCCTCTATTCCATAAAAAATGATGCGTGCATCCTTATATTTGTCGGTATCATTATTCCATATATAATAATCATGGTAAGGATTATCTTTCGATTTTATGGCTTCCCGAAACCAATGATGCTCTTCAGATGTATGATTGATAGCTATATCAAAAATAACCTTGATATTTTTTTCTTTCGCTTTGTCTAAAAACACTTCAAAAGCATCTTTGCCATTCACCAAGGTTTCACCAACCAGATCCCTACGTATTTTCTGATAGTTTTTAATATCAAAACCGGCATCGCGCATTGGCGAATCCAAAATAGGCAATAGCCACAAACAGCTCACGCCCAAATCTGATAAATAACCGAGCTTTTCAATCAACCCATTAAAATCTGTATTAAATAAATCGACATACAACGAATAGATACATACATCTTTGTACCACTCCTCTTCATTGGGTATGATGTTGTTATTTTGCTTAAACCCATTAATTTCGGCTACAAATTTATCGAATAATTCCTTTTCGGCATTGCCGTAAATCTGTTGCCATAAGCTATATAAACTGATGCTGAATTCCTGCATATTCATTGTATTGGTTTGTATAAACAACTCTTTATTTTGTTAGCTTACCGTTATTTCTGATAAAATATAAATGATTTATTCAAAAATAAACGGGATAAATAACTCCTATTTAATAACAAAATTAAATAAATATAGCTTATAAAAAAATGAAAAACTTTAAATTTAACTATTTAACATTTGTGCTGATGCAATATGCTTGCAATCAATAATGCAATTGTTTGAGAACATACATAATTTTGGATAAGCCGTAAGAACTTTCCGTAATTAGTTGCAGAAAAACCGATTTTCAGCAACCCCCGTTTTATTAACAAAAAAAACAAGTGGATAAACCAAATTATGTATAATTTAGCCGCATGATTAAAATAAAACTTAAAGTTATTAGTAACATTTTTGAAATTATGCCTCAAAACAAAAATACCCTCCTTTTTTCGTATTCCAGCATTTATTTATTTGCGGTTATTTTTTATACAATATCCTGTTATACAATAGCAAAGAACTCCCTGCACAAAGCAATAGACTCCCTGCACAAAGCAATAGACTCCCTGCACAAAGCAATGA
>CAZYEM010000404.1:0-2748 GCA_964646395.1 uncultured Bacteroides sp. | reverse complement strand
TTTTTACCTTTATTTTTTGTAAAGCATATTTTTTCTGTTTTAATATAATTAAAGAAAAAGAATTTCCACAATATTTTGCAGCGGGTATTGTTTCGGTTTCTATTGATACAACTATAATTGATATATTAAAACTGTATGAATATTTACTATTACCAAAAGAAATAAATATTTACTCAGAGCTTCATGGCTACTTTTCAGTATTGTTTTGGATAATTGTTTTAATATACGTCAATCGCAAAAAGAAATACTTAGATTTAATTGAGACTTATAAAAAATTACCGAATAATAAAACAATTATATTAAGCATTTTAAGTATTATTTATTTAATAACAGTTTTTGTAAGTTATTTTTGGTTGGGTACTTTATATCACGATTACAAATACCATTAATATTTATTAATTATATAAAAAATAATAAAACAATCAAAATCACAACATTAATTTTACTGCTGCAAGTGGCCACAAAAGCATAAATACCAATAAATAGTATTACGTTAGCTGCATTAAGTAAAAGAATATTTTGAACAACACTTCCAATATATCAGCTATATCAGGTTTTTAATTGAGCTATTTTTATTGCTTTAGTTTTTCAAAAAAGAAAGTAGTTTCATACAGAAACAAGCTATTTCCAGAATCCTTCTATTTCCTCCAGACTTCTTCCCCTGGTTTCGGGAATCTTTTTCCAGGTAAGCCATAAAGCGGCAACACAACACAAAGCAAAAACAAAGAACGGAACCGCAGGCCATTGATTTAATAATGGGAAAAACTGACCTACAATCCAGTTGGCTATCCACAAACTCATGGTAGAAATAGCAACAGCCTCTCCCCTAATATTGGTTGGAAATATTTCTGATATCACCACCCAAACCACAGGACCAAATGAAAATGCAAAACAAGCGATAAAAAGAATGATGCAAAGCATTATAGCCCATCCATTGGTAATGTTAAAAGCAAACAATATTCCTGCAAACAACAAGGAAATTGCCGAACCAGCAATACCCCACATTAATAATGGTTTGCGACCTCCGCGATCGATAATAAATATTGCTACAAAAGTAAATGCCATATTAACCAATCCAATAGTAACCTGTCCGCCCAACGCATCACTTAGTTGAAACCCTGCCTTTTCAAGTATGGATGGTCCGTAATATATGATCGCATTAATTCCACTAAACTGCGATAAAGCTGTTAGTAAAATTCCTATCATCATAGGTAAAGCCAGTTTTCCCTTAAACAATTCCTTTACTTTTATTTGTCTGTTGGCTAAAGATTGCTGAATAGCTGTAATTTCAATCTCAGCTTGATCAATATTGGTAATTGAAGCTAATATTTTCCTGGCTTTTTCCGGTTTATTCTTTAATGCAAGCCATCTTGGGCTTTCGGGAATAAAAAGGATAAGCAATATAAAAAGCAAAGCAGGAATTACACCTATCACAAACATACCTCGCCATATTTCACCAGAAAACAACAACTTATATACATCGGAAGTAGTTGTTACATCAGCTGCATTCAACTGTATTTTTGAATTTGAGAAATAAGCAACCAGAATTCCTATAGTTATGGCTAACTGGTAATAGGTAATGAGCTTGCCTCTAATCTGAGATGGAGCAAGTTCGGCAATATACATAGGGCAAACTACCGATGCTACTCCAATACCCAAGCCTCCGATAAGGCGAAAAATAATAAGCATTGTTGCATCGGGAGTTAAGGCACAACCAATTGCAGAAATTGCAAACAGAAAAGCAGCAAACAGCATTACTTTTTTCCGTCCAAGCTTATTGCTTAATTTTCCGGAAATGGCAACACCTGCTATACAACCCAGCAGTGCCGAACTTACATACCAGCCTTCCATAAGCGAACTCATGCCAAATTGAAGCTTAACAAAACTTATGGTTCCTGATATAACGGCAGTGTCAAATCCAAATAAAAAACCACCTAACGTAGCCGTTAATGTAATAAGACTAACATAAATAAAATTAATTGAAGATTTTGTTTTCATGATTTAATGTATTTTTTCATTAGTAATAGCATGTATTATTGTTTTTTCAGCAACATTCCTCTTTTACATAAACAACTACCAGCATGGCTTCATTTTCTGAATTGTTTTTAACAATGTATTGATTTGCAGCTGCCGGAATTACAAATGTTTCAGCATAATTAAAATGATGCTTGCGGTTTCTTACCGAAACTTCAATAGTTTCACCTTCCACAAGCATACAGATATGACATTGTTTATTGGTATCAATACGTAATTCATTTTTAAAGACATATCTTTCGATGGTGTAAAAATGTTGCGGATGCGTTGGCAGCAGGTATCTTTTATAATTACTCCCTTCGGCAATTAACTCCGGATGCGAAATAAGTGTTTCATTGACTTTGCTTCCTTTCCTGTCGAAATATAAGTTATTGAAAGCATGTTCAATATTTATAGGACGTGGTTTTCCGTTTAAGTCAAGTCGTAGCCAGTCGTACATTTTAAAAGTGAAGATATACGGCGTGCTGCTAATCTCCAATACCATATTATTTTTGCCCGAAGCATGAATGGTTCCGTTAGGTATTAAAAACAAATCATGCTTATTGGCAGGAAACGACTGCACAAAATCTGTTATATTAACCTCAGTTCCATTATCCTGTGATTCGGTTAATGCTTTTTTAAAGACAAAAGAATCAATATCATCCTGAAATCCAAGATATACATTGGCATCTGGTTTGCAATCCAATATATAATAGGTTTCGTCCTGTGTAAAAT
>CAZYEM010000403.1:0-2757 GCA_964646395.1 uncultured Bacteroides sp. | reverse complement strand
CATGATGATCATTTTTTAATAATTGAAGCATCACAATCATGGGCAGATGGTTACGATTACAACGACTGGCTTCCATGGAATCAAATAAATCCAAAACCTGAAGGACATAGTTTTTTTTATGTAGGAATTCAATTTTGTTTGTTTTATTTAATGAATTTTCTATCCTTTTTATCCACGGATTTTAAAATGATAATCATTCGACTAATTCACGCAATATATTCATTATCTATTATATACTTTTCATATAAAATTGCTGAAAAAATTTCTGATACAAAAAATGCAAAAATTATTGCATTCATTTTAGCAATTTTATGGCTAATGCCATGGCTAAGTGTAAGAAATCTTGTCGAAATGGTTTGTATTCCTTTTTTACTTTGGGCTACATGGATTGTTTATAAAAATCAGGAAACTAAAAAAGTTTTCCCTTTTTTATTAGCTGGATTTATTGCCGGATTTGCATTTTCAACCCGATTTCAAACCAGTGTTTATATAATTGGTATGGGAATAGTTATACTTTTACATCATAAATTTTACAAAGCTTTTCTTTTTACTTTAGGAACAATTCTGTCAGTAATTCTTATTCAGGGAGTAATAGATTTCATCATTTGGGGACGACCATTTGCGGAAATGCAGGAATATGTTATGTATAACATCGCCAATAAAAATGCATATATTACCAATTCCTGGTATTCATATATTCTGGTTTTATCAGGATTAATGCTTCTTCCGCTTGGTATTGTCTATTGGTTTGGAATATATAAAAGCTTAAGCAAAAATACTTTATTGATATTTATTCCAACCCTTCTTTTTCTTGCATTTCACTCTTTTTATCCCAACAAACAGGAAAGATTCATATTTACTTTACTTCCTATGTTTATTATTTTAGGACAAACCGGATTATATAACTATTATAATACAGGTAATCAGAAAACTAAAAATATTATTAACGGACTTTTTATAGTTTTTTTAATTTTTAATTTTTTATTGATTCCTTTTTCTATTACTTATTATAGTAAAAAAGCCAGAGTTGAATCTATGGCTTTTATTCAAAATGATAAAAATGCAAATGTGATTTTGGTTGAATATTCAAATAGTGCTGGAAATGTTATGTTACCAAGCTTTTATAGCAAAAAATGGTTGACATTCTATAATTTTTCAACAAAAAATATTGTACCAAACGATACTATGATGATTGAAAAAAAATCTGCTTATGTATTTGAAATTAAAAACACTGATTTTTTCAATAAAGTTAATCCTGATTATATCTATTTCATTTCAGATGCTAATTTATCTGAAAGAATAATTTTAATGGAAAAATATTTTGGTAAACTGAATTTTCAAGACAAATTCTACCCAGGATTTATTGATAGACTGATACATAAAATAAATCCAATAAATAAAAATGAATCAATATTGGTTTACAAAGTTTTAAAAAAATAATCAAGGATATTTTTGTTATATTCTGAATTAAATATCAACGCTTATTTATTGTTTTAATTATTTCATCACAAATAAATTCAGAAGCATTTCCTTCTCCAAAAATAGGAGGAAATGCAAAATCAGATTTATTAATCAAATAGTTAACAGCATTAATAATTCTATTATAGTCAGCATCAACAATAATTGAACTTCCATGTTCAACCAATTCAATCCACTCTGTCTGTGGGCGTAATATTACACATGGTTTCTTTAAAAAATAAGCTTCTTTTTGTACACCACCCGAATCAGTTATTATCATTTTAGAATGCTGTTCCAATTGAATCATATCCAAAAAAGAAACTGGTTCTATTATTTTTAATCGTTTATTATTTTGAAGACGATTATAAATTTCATTATCAATATTTTTATCAAGAAGTTTTGAAGTTCGGGGATGTAATGGAATAACAAAATCAATCATAAAGCTATCGGCAACATCCATCATTGACTTGAAGATAGCTGATAAACGCTCAGAATCATCCGTATTATTATTGCGATGAATTGTTGCTAAAATATAGTTGCCTTTTTCAACATTAACTACTTGTAATATTTCACTTTTAGCTGAGGCTATCTTTGAAAAATATAATGTATTATCAAACATAATATCCCCACAATGATAAATTTTAGGATTATCAGAAGTAAATGGAGAAATATTATCAGGATTAAAACCTTCTTTTATCAAATTATTAAATCCGGTTAGTGTTGGCGAAAATAATAAAGTTGAACAATGATCACACATTATTCTATTTATTTCCTCTGGCATAGTTTTGTTAAAAGAACGCAAACCGGATTCAACATGAATTACAGGACAATGTATTTTTGAAGCAGCAATTGCACCAGCCAATGTTGAATTGGTGTCACCATACAAAATAATACAATCAGGTTTTTCCTTAATTATAATATCTTCAATACCCTCAATCATTTGTGCAGTTTGAAAACCATGACTCCCTGAACCTACATTCAGATTGTAATCAGGTTTTGGTATCTGAAGTTCTTCAAAAAAAATTTCTGACATATTCTGATCATAATGCTGACCAGTATGAATAATAATTTCTTCAAGTATATCCTGATAATTATTTCTGATTGCTCTGCTAATTGCAGATGCTTTAATTATTTGAGGCCTCGCTCCTATTACTGTAACTACTTTAACCATTTTTATTTAAATATCTATCAATATATAGCTGATTATTCTGCTATATTAATTTGTTTTAATATTATCATTTAAGAAATCCCATAATTCGTTTGCAATAATATCTCTTGAAAAATATTGTTTTACATAGA
>CAZYEM010000402.1:0-2783 GCA_964646395.1 uncultured Bacteroides sp. | reverse complement strand
TTCATTCTTTCATGTTCCGTTTGACAGAACCGGTTCAGCCCAGGCCAGGCTGCCGGATTTCGCGCATCCGGATGATCCTCGGCAAGGCCGATGCCCCATATCGAATCAACGGGGCTGGCCTCGACAAGAATGGCATCCCGGGTATCGAGAAGAAATTTCCGCAGCATCTCATTCTGCGAGAACTTTTCAAAATTGCCAGTGAAGACGATCTCTTCACGGTGGTCCAACCATACGGCATCAGAAAATCCACGGATCTTTCGGCCCAATGCTTTGGCGTCCTTTGGGGTGGGAGCCGCGAGAATGGCCGATACAGCATCCTGATCATCAAACAATTCCGCCTTGCGCACCATCATGTAGTGCTCAGCCGTACGGAAATACCGATCGCCAATGCGGAACGGGGATTCCCACCATTGACTAAAGCAGCTTTTCGTCAGCTGGCCATCTTTCGACTTCTGGTGTCCCCAGAAAAACCAGAACTCCTGGCTTGGATCTGCCGTCAATGCCGCCGCCAGCGTGGTTTTATTAAAACGATCGCCAAAATTCATTTCCGATCCTTTCTGAGATTTTGGTTCTGTCAAACGCTTGGTGCGTATTGACATTCTATTTGTCTTGTAACGAATGCTTTAATCGAAATCCGTCACTTCTCCCCCCTGGTGATTGGGGATTGTCTAACGGATGTAAGGTGAAAATTCGGAAGCAAAAAACAACGCAGATAGAAAGCAAGAGGGCGTCCCCAGTGGCAAGTTGAGAGTTACCACACCATCCACATGCCAAAGAAAGGACGCCCAGTGGATAAAATACTCTCTTTTGCCAAATGGATCTGCGGACAGCTAACTCGTATCCAGCTCGTCAACCTCCGGGATCTTCTGACGGAGATCCTTGATGGCAAGCATCCCGAGATTGAAATCCGGGATGCGTTCAAGGATGACCATCCTCACTACCGGAAATATTTGGTCGATCCGCTGGAGGCGCTTCGTGAACCGCCTGAGCCTTTGCCTGACATTCCGGTCAAGGGATGGCGGCAGCTGTTGAAGGAGTTCCGCGAGCTGAACGGCAAGGACCCCAAACCGATCAAGCGCCGAGCTGGTTCTCCGGTTCCGGAAGGCCCTTGCCGCTGCTGTGGCGCACCATCGGAATGGCTCTACTACAACGACGGGAAGAAGCGATCGCAGATCCGCTGCAAACTGTGCGGAGAGATGCCATCTGCCGCGCCAAAGCGAATCCCGGCAAAGATCGACTTCTGGTGCCCTCATTGCCACCGCCCGCTCTACAAGTGGAAAACCACCACGGATTGCACGATCCACAAGTGCGGCAACGACAGCTGCCCGGCCACCGTCAAGGCTCTTGCCGAACTCAACGACCGCGAACGTGAACGACTGTGCATGGATCCCGGAATGGCCAGCCAATTCAAGCTCCACTACCAATGGCGCGACTACCATTTCGAGCTCGGTGACATCCGGACAGCCAAGCCAGAAACGGCGCCGGTCCAGCTCAACCGGATCCAGTTCTCGATGCATACCCTGGCCCTGGTGCTCGTCTACTGCATTTCCTGCGGCCTTTCGGCCCGCAAGACGGCCTGGATCATGGAGAACGTCCACGGAGTCAAGCTGTCCCACCAGACCATCAACAACTGGCTTCAGTCGGCCGCCGTACTGGCGTTTCGCTTCCAGGAAAAATACGGCGGCGGCATCGAGGACCTCAACCTGGCGGCGGACGAAACCTATGCCAAGGTCGGCGGATTCTGGAGCTATGTATGGTTCGTCATCGGCGAGAAAACCAAGGCCATCGCTGCCTGGAACATTTCGGAAGGACGCGGCATGGAACCGGCGCTGGCAACTCTCAACGAGGCCGTCAAGAACCTCAACCTTGCCGATCAAACCGTGGTCAACCTCATTGCCGATGGCAACCCGTCCTACGATGCGGCCAAACACGCCTACAACCAGCTTGCCGGCGAAGACGGAATCAAGGTCAAGCGGTACAAGGTTGTCGGCCTTGAAAACAAAGATCCCGAATCCGAACTGTATCGGCGGTACAAGCAACTCGTCGAACGGCTCAACCGGACCTACAAAGCCAACATCCGCAACCTTTCAGGCCTCAAGGTTCCCAAAGGCATCATCGCCATCACTGCCCTCTTTGTTGTTCACTACAACTTCCTCCGGCCGCACGGCTCGCTGGGCTACCGTCCTCCATTGCACTGCAAAGAGCTTGATGGCATCCAGAACCTTCAAGGGAAATGGCTCAAGATTCTGCAACTGGCGTCTTGATTTCCGTTTCGATTCTCAAGGGGGGTGCCTGGGGTGGGGTTTTGGGGAGGGGGCGGCGGGTAGAGCGCCCCTCCCCAAGATGATCTTGATTACACACGAACCCGTATCGGTATCGTGTACATCTCTCTCTTGTCTTTTGCTTCTCAAATTGTCAAAGAGCCGCGGGATTGCTCCCGAATTCACTGCGAGAAAACTTGCCGTAACCGGTCTTGCCGGGTTGCCTTTTTTAATGACTGACCGGCTTAACTTTGTTAGCCGGTTTAGTCTTTCATTCTTTCATGTTCCGTTTGACAGAACCTGACTATGCTGGTTTTTGCAGACCGGGGTTTCATAATCTAAGCAAAGAACAAATGCCCGTCAAATAGCGGCCAAGCGGCTCTTCCCCCCATTCGTAATTCGTAATTAGTAATTCGTAATTGCCTCCGCCCGGAACTGGCGGAGCTTTTCCGGATCCTTGCGGCCATCAGGGCCTTCGACTCCGGTGTGGGCATCGATGCCGGCGGGACGGACCGCCTGGAT
>CAZYEM010000401.1:0-2796 GCA_964646395.1 uncultured Bacteroides sp. | reverse complement strand
GGCTGTTGACCAAGATTACTTTATTCCTGTTCGTGATGCCGCACAAGCATCTCCAATAGAGACATTACCTGGAGCAACAAACTTATCTGAAATAGCCGACATCGAATATATCCAAAAGAAATTATTAACAGCACTTAGAGTACCAAAAGCATTCTTAGGTTTTGAAGACGCTGTTGGTGGAGGAAAAGATTTATCTTTAATGGATATTCGTTTTGCAAGAACAATCAATAAGATTCAAAAATCTATGGTTGCAGAATTAAATAAAATTGCAATTATACATTTATTTCTATTAGGGTTTGAGGATGAATTATCAAACTTTTCATTATCATTAACTAACCCATCTTCACAAGCTGACTTATTAAAAGTTGACCTTTGGAAAGAAAAAATCGCATTGTACCAACAAGCCGTAGCGGCAATCGCAGGTATTGCACCGGTATCAGTATCGTGGGCTAAGAAACATATATTAGGATTCTCTGATGAGGAAATCAAACTTGATTTACAACAACAAAGAATTGAGATGGCAGTCGGCGCTGAGTTAACAAACACAGCAACAATGATTACACATACAGGTTTATTTGATACTATTGATAAATTATACGGAAATAAAGTTTCCGGAGCAACAGCAGGTGGAGCAGCACCATCATCACCACCCCCACCAGGAGGTGGAGGAGGATTCGGCGGTGGCGGAGACATAGGCGGAGGAATGGAAGATTTAGGAGCACCTGAACCGGGTGGAGCCCCTGAAGGAGGAGCCCCTGAAGCAGGAGCCCCTGAGGCGGCAGCACCACCGGAAGCTGAACTAACACCGGAATCATTTAAAAGAGATAATTTAAAAATATTAGTGGAACAAGGTTCCTTAACTGAAGACGATTCTTATATTGATTTATCTAAAGGAAAAAATTCTTTAGGAGATATTGAAGACCAATTAAGTAAACTTCTAAAAGACTAGATATTTATAATAAAAATTAGATATGAAAAATTTTGGTTTATTAAAAACAAAGATAGAAAATGTATTGTTAGAATCATATGCTAACGACACATTCAAAAACGAATTAAAAACATTTAAGAAACTTGTTATTGAAAATAAAAACATTAGCAAATTGTTTTATTTATACGATGAACTAAGTTCACCAAAATCTTTAAGTGAATCTTACTGTAATGATTACATCAATGAGTGTATTAAAATTTACGAGAATACCGTAAACAAAATAAAACAATCAGAGATTAATCAAATCGTTGCTTGGGTTGGAAATAAAAATGTGGAAAGTAGTTATACAGATATTGACACATTATTCTCTAGCGATGTTTTAACTATTGAATCAAAAATCAAAAGTAGAAAAGTAATTGCCGAATCTCTTAAAAAATTACCAATAACAAAAACTGAAGGTATCGACCTACCATTATCAACAATGGTGAGCGTTGCAAACAAAACTATCAAAAATTATATTGACGGTTTAAATGAATCTGACAAAAAAGAATTAATGAATTTATTGTCTGAGGATGACTCAACATTAAATGAAAAATATATCACACTTAAAGAAGGTGTGGTTGAAAAACTAACAGAAATGAAAAATGCTAGCACTGATAATTCAATGCAAACAAGAATTGATGAAACAATATCAAAAGTAATTTCTGAAAAATACGACAAACTTACGTATTTCAAACTTAAGAATCTTAAAGAGAATCTTTAATCATTATCGGAATTGAACTTTTTTTGGACATACTTAGCCTTAGAAAGTTCAGCTCTTTTAATAACAGATTTCTTAACAAATTCCTTTCTTTTAAAAAGTTCCCCACTTTGACGTGTCTTAATTACTTTACTCTTATAAAGTTTTAAGGCCTTTTCAATCGTAATGTTGTTATTTAGTTTAACTATTATCATATATTACATATATCACAAATATACGAAAAATTTTGACTATTGACCTAAAAACCCCTATTTTTATGGAAACAATAAACAGAATAATATGAAAATTAATGAAAAAGGGGAAAACCTCTCAGCTATCCGGTTTTAAAACCGCTAAAGTTATCTACGGAACAGTCGATTCCATAAACCTCAAATCTCTATACTTAAACATCCAAACGTGGGTGGAACCAATAGAAGAATCCGAAAATTGGACAAGAGTCGTCCTAAACCTAAGTCGAGGTGTCAAACACTCAATTTACGAAACAATTAATAAAAAAATTTTTACTGACAAATTTATCGTTGATTTAGATTTACGTTCAAGTGGTCTTAATATGGGAAAAAAATCATTTATGAATCTTGAAATAAATTTCTACCTACAAGAAGAAGGTTTAGATATCAAAGGTACTGAAATAAAAAACACACTCCAAGAAATTACAAAACAAATCTTTAAAACAAATTTTTTAAAAAATGAATATTTCAATTTTTATTTAACTAAAAAGAGCAAAATAGAAGAAGAATCGTTACAAACCGAGAATGTTTAATATTTATAAATAAAACATTCAAAATGAAATTAAGAATATTACAACCAAGCGAATCAGGAAAAGGTATATTAGTTGAGTACGATGCGGGATATATTAATCCAAATGACAATCGTAATGAAAGCTTAATTAGAGAATCTAACGAAATGTTAGACCACTCTAAACCATTTGAATTTTATGCTGTATTACAAAAATATAATACCCCAAATAGAAATGGTAGAACATACCCTGAACGTATATTAAAAAGAGAGGCCGAGAACTATAAAAAAATGATTAAAAAGGGTACCGCCCTATCCGAGTTAAATCACCCGGAATCATCTTTAATTGATTTAGATAGAGTTTCTCACGCAA
>CAZYEM010000400.1:0-2817 GCA_964646395.1 uncultured Bacteroides sp. | reverse complement strand
ACAGGGGTCTTAACGCTAAATATGTCATATTTATCATCAAGAGTGGGGTCTTGGCGTTCATTATGCCATTCTGATTACCAAATATGCTATCCCAACCGACAGGAATGCCATCCCAACCAACAGGAATGGCATAATTGGCGTTACGGATGGCATAATTACTACCAATTATGCCATAATTAGCCTTGCGGATGGGGGTAGAGGTGATAAATATGTGATTTTTGCTGACGAGAGTGGGTGGAAATGAAAAAAGCCCTTCATTTTTACACAACAAAGCTTTAAAGTTTTTATTTTAAGTTACTTTTATTCAAACGCAATGGATCATCATAATAGCATAGAGAAAAATCTACCGCCTGTTGTTGATGAAGTTTAACTTTAAAACTTCAAGCTAATTTCTTTTTGAATGAAAGAATAATAAGATAGTGATAGTTTCACTTATTGTAAAGCTATCACTATCTTATGAATTATTCGGTCTGTGATATGGTGTTGCAGTCCGAATTATTTGAAAACGTCGAGATTTCATTTAAACAGGAGTTTAAAGTTAATTATTTCATATTTATTGTTACGGATAGGGATAGGAGTACTTTCATGATAATTTCGATTATAGCTTTGAGTAATTATAATACAAACACTATTAATTATTACATAAATTGTTCAAAGAAGCTATATTCCACTTCGTATATTGTTTTTGGTTTTACTCCAAGTTCTACCATTTCAAACAACTCAACTAACTTTTTTCCATCAATAAGTTCTATTGGAGGTGCTCCATCTCTAGTTGCTTCGCGTTTTGCATCTTCAGAAAAAGTTCCTGTTGTAATAATAATACCTTTTTCAGCACGTCCTATCATTGCATTTCTAAAATCACCAACCTGAGCTCTTGATACTGTTCCTTTGTATCTTTTACATTGAAACAGAACTTTTATACTTACAAATGGATTTAATTCTAACGTTCCGTAGCCATCAATTCCTCCATCATGTGAAGCTTGAGTTACAACAACACTTTCAAAACCATGCTCTCTTAGCAACCTTTTACAAATATGTTCAAACCCATTAGGTGATACAGATTTTAATACTTCTAATAAATTGGGAGCAATTTCATGTTCAAGTTCTTCGGGCTCCTCTTCTTCTTGTCTTTCAATAAGTTTGTTTTCTGGTCTTGTCTTCTTTGCTTTTTGATGGATCTCAACCCATTTCAAAAAAATATCTCTAGAATTATCTATGTCTAAAAAAGTAGTTTGCCCTTTTTGAGAAATAGTCCATACTCCACGCTTTGAATCATCAAGCAACCCTTCCCACACTAAATATTGTCGAGCCCAAGCAACTTGATTGCTAAATCTTAAAATTCCAGATTTCATAGTTTCTTCACGTTGTTTATCCGGAATTTTTAAATCTTTAGCAATTTGGTCAACTATTTCTTTTGGTTTTCCTGAACCACCAAGTTCTCTTAAAGCATTTAAAAGTGGCCCAAACCATTGTACAAATTCAGCTTGGCTTGTTTTCTTTTTCTTATCAGTCATTTCTTTAAAATTAGTTTTTTTAGTATATTATTCCTCCACAAATATACAACTTATTCTTACTTCAAAAAACCCTTATACTTTCCGAAACAATTCTTATTTTTAAATCACTAATAATCAGAATCAGAATTACCATTTTAATAAGCAAAACCAAAGTACAAATTAGCTCCAGATTATTTTAATTTCGTATTTGGGAAAGTTGTCATCTTTTGTTATAACACTTAAATTTTCAACTATAGCCTGTAATATAATTATTCTGTCGAATGGATCACGATGGTGATATCCTAACGTTAATAATTTTTGGATATGGTCAAAACTTAAAGGAAGTAATTCAGGCAAACGCATATTAAAATTAACAACAGGATGTTGATAATTTTAATATACGTTTGCCCTCAAAATAAACTGAGAAAAAAGAATATTTATCGAATATTCTATTAATTTTGCAATACAAAAAACAAAAACAGTATATGAGGTTATCCATCAAAGATGCCAAACGATGTGTTGGCTGTCAGAGTTGTATGTTTGCCTGCACCAGACGAACAGGAAACGCCGGTTTATCCAATAGTTCCATAGGAATAAAATCTCAGGGCGGAATGTCGAACGGCTTTTCTGTGATTATTTGCCGTTCGTGCTATAATCCACCATGTGCAGCAGTTTGTCCAACAGGAGCACTTACCGAAAAACCACAAAGAGGAGTTCTTTTCAATAGCTCTAAATGTATAGGTTGTGGTAACTGCAAAAATGCCTGTGTGGTAAAAGCTGTTTTCTGGAACGATACAGAGAATAAACCATCTATATGTGTCCACTGTGGTTATTGCGTTAAATTTTGTCCTCACAATGTTTTAGAAATGGTAAAGGAGTAAAGTTATGATAAATAAAGAAAATTACAGCGAAGTTTTATATATAGACCTTTCACATAAGAAATTCTGGATTAAAAACCGTAAAGATTTATTCGAGAAATACATTGGAGGAACAGGAGTTGCCACACAATTATTACATGAGGAATGTCCTGAAAACATTGATGCACTTTCTGAAGAGAATCCAATAATCTTTGCAGTAGGGCCTTTCACAGGTGTTTATCCGTTTGCATCAAAGACAATTGCCATGTTTAAATCGCCTCATACAGGAGATCTTGGCGAAAGCCATGCCGGTGGCAGAAGTGCCATTGCCATCAAAATGGCCGGTTATGGAGCTATCGTAATAAAAGGCAAAAGTGATATGCCCATATACCTGGTAATCAAAAAGCGAAGAGTTGAATTTCGCAATGCCAATACCCTTTGGGGAATGAAAAGTGCATTTACGGTTG
>CAZYEM010000399.1:0-2822 GCA_964646395.1 uncultured Bacteroides sp. | reverse complement strand
GTACTTAACTTATCGCCATTCCAATTGCTTTTATAATCCTTATTTTCAAATACTTTAATACCCCAACGATTATATATAGCGACCTGAATTGTCCAGTTTTCATTGTTTTTTATTTCAAAAAAATCATTTACTCCATCTCCATTTGGAGTGAATATATTTGGAATTATAAGTTCTTTAACTTCCGGTATAATCGTAGTATCGCCAATAATTTTAAAATGAGCTTTAAGAAACTGATGACTAGTTAAATTAACCGAAACCGAATCTAAAAACTTAGAAGGTGAAACTGTATCAACACCTAATTCCCAATATTGGAACTGATAATTTGGCTTGGCTTTTGCTCTCAGCAGTGTGAGGATATTTCCATAATATTTGGCATTCCACGGATAAGTTGGTACCCATATAGAATTAACTTTTATTTCCCCTGAATTAGGTGGAACAACATCAAATGCAATATTGAACGGACCCGTTAAATTATAACAATTAATCATACCTTGAGCCAGTTTTATACAGCGTTGGTCAATAAAATCCTTTAATGTCTGAACATTACTTTGCCAGGTAGCCATAGAACCACCCCATTTCCCAATTTGTTTAGGCATTTCTGTAGCAAACTGATCAATAAGGCTATCGAGTAAAAATTGCATATTTGAACAGCTGAAAACTGTATTTGACAAATCAGCAAAACGGGCAATATAATATTGTTTGAAAATTGGATTTGCTAATAGTGCATTAAGTATCAGTGTATGCCCTTGTCCTCCTGGATTGTTTAATTGTTCAGGGAAACACGGGTCAGCATCTGGTTGTTGTGTTGGTATATTTGTGTAATTGATATAATGACCAAAAGTTGCATCTTCATCCCAAAGGCAATATCTCCATTTCTTTTTGTCAGCATTTGGGTTTAATCCTCTCCACCATTGAGTATTCCAGTTAAGCCAATCGGAACAAACCACATAAGAATTCAAAACAAAATAATCTACCAGACTTTTAGTATTGTATAAATTGTCAACATAATCATAATTAGCCTGAACTGCCATACTATTACCTAAAATGTAATTTTTAAGGACATCCCAATCTGTTTCAGATTGAACTCCTCCATATTCACTCCAGGTTCCTCCCCATGTTTTGAGCATCTGAATATCTTTTTCCCCTGAATTATAGTAATATTCAATGAAATCAGCATCATCCATTTTCTCTCTTAAATCGTATAATCCCCAATACTGACCATTCATATAAAGCACACAGGGTTCATAAGTTCTTACGTCGAGATGTAATTCTCCCCTTAATGAAAGTGTATGAACATAAGGATCACGGATATGAGCACCTCCGGTTTCGAAAGGATAATTATCGTTTGCTAATGCTTTTACAATAATACGCTGAAATTCTGTTCGGGTTTTGCTATCAAAAAGTTTATGTGTTAAAGCATGTTTAGTTCCATACTGGTCTTTTGCAACAAAGTCGAAACCTCTTTGATCATAAGCCCATGAATCGTTACCATGTTTATTTGTTGTGCCGGTTGCTTCGGCTTTTAATTGATTGGCTCTGTCGAAATATTCAACACCTGCATCAGCATTAATCTGACTTCCGTTTAATAGATTGTCAACCTGATCGCCAAAAACAGAAATAGTTGCAATACTGTGAGTTTCATTTATTATATAAGTATTACTTTCAATTAAGCTTGGTGGAATATTTATATTAGTACTAAATGCTTTAGCTCTGATTACCTGAGTATTTGCAATATTTATTGGAATTGTATATAGTGTAGAAGTTTGAGTAGGTTCGCTGCCATCTGTTGTATAATAAATACTGATATTTGCATCTGGAGATGAAATTGTTAAGTTGATAGGAGCAGAATAATAACCAGCATTTTGATTGAAAATGGGAGTTGTTGCATAATTTTGTTTTGCATTGCTATTTGTATTATTCGGTGTAGGTGAAGTAAACAAAGCCCATGTACTTGCTCCATCTGTGGTTCTTCCTCTGGAATGTCCTTTTTGTGTGGGAATTAAAAGAATATCTTCCAGTATTGTGCCTGTTGCATTTGCAAAAACAATATTTTCGGGTTTAGTTTGTGTAAGTTTAAAATTTGTATGTAGGTATCCACCTGAATATTCATCTCTCCCATTACAAAAAGCTATTATTCTGCTGTTTGCAGGAATGCTGACTCCAACTGGGATTTGCCATTTAGTAGGATTTGTTGTCTTATCACTTAAATAATATCCGGAAATATTAACTGCCGATGCACCTGAATTGTAAATTTCTATCCAGTCTTCATAATCGTTATAATTGTCGGGAATAGTATTAATATTAGAGCATGAATACTCATTAATAACAACTTGGGAAATACTAGCTTTACTGAATAATAAAAATAGTATCAGTATTAAATTTTTTAAAAGTGTTTTCATAAAAACCCGTATTAATTAAATTTCAACTTATTTAATACATTTATATTATCTTTTTCAAAAAGATGTTAAAATTACAATAAAAGTTGTATATAAAACCTGATATTATGTTTTTTAACAAAATAAATTTTATTAAGACATTTAATGTTATCAAAAAGCATAATAATTTCATCGTTATGAATTTCAATAATAAAGGTAATGAGAGAATTTCCGATATCTTTTTTGAAATGTAATTTTGTCCAACATAAAGAAAATCAGATTGTAAATAGTTTTTAAATTTTTAATTTGAAATAGCTATGTTTGTATTAAAATTTTATAAATTTGCAAAAAAAAAGCGGGAATAGCTCAGTCGGTAGAGCATTAGTTTTTCATGTTGAGAATATTGGGTTTTTGTTTTGTTTTCCAATTTTTATACTAAAAAATTTT
>CAZYEM010000398.1:0-2827 GCA_964646395.1 uncultured Bacteroides sp. | reverse complement strand
ACTAAATCTAAATCATTATATAATGCGTTTGATACCATAGGGCAAATATAGACATTTTTTTTGAATCCGTCATATTTATAATAAAAATCTTTTATGAAAAGCCCATACGAAAATCTATCCGATAAAGTTTTATTCAGATTTATTAAAATGTTAATGGAAGAAGTTGATTTTAGTGAGTTAGAAACATCTCAAGATTCTGAGTTAAGTGATGCTATAGATACTATTAAATCTTATTTTCCCGTTCAAAGTGACGACTATACCATTGATGCGGATTATATATATAATCTTTGGAAATTGAATTTTGAATCGTTTGACGAAGAAACACTAACCTCACCTCTTTATAGACCAGTATATAAACAAGTCGCTTTTGATTGGGCCGTTTGGGAAACTCAATGGGTTAAATCAACACATAGACACGAAATTGAAACTTACGGGACAGATAAAGACGATATGATGAATTATATTTACGGAATGAGAAATGATGGTAATCTTAATTGGTATGATGGTAAAGAAATAAATAGTGAGGTTACCGAATCAGAAACCACTGACGACGATATTGACGATAGGAGTTTTACAATCCTTTAAGGTTTGTAATGTCTTTGATATGATTTAAATCGTTGTCTACTACTATCATCAGTGTCAACAACATAAAAATACTTTTCAACATTTGGGTCATTAATTTGTTTAAGGTAATCACCATAAACTTGACTTCTAGATATTGATAATCGTTTCTTTACTAAACTTCTTTTAACAGATAATCCCTCAACATTTTTCTTATATAACCAATATGGGATTTTAATATATTCAAAACCTTCTTTACCTTCTACAGGTCCTAACATTTCTATTTGGGATTTTGGTAACTTTGAAAAATAAATGTAAATATTATATGATTCAGCACCATCCATAAACAACCCTGAATTATCTAAAAATTCTTTGATGTTTAATACCTCAATCATTTTTCCATTATCACCTGTAATCATATAAGCACCAATCATCGCTTTCTCCTCAGGTAAATAAACTAACTTATTAAAGTTTGGTGTTGTATCAACAACCTCTTCTTCACTTTCAGTTATTCTTGAAGGTAATGGTGGATTCAATAAAAACTTATCGTTAATCCAATATCTTAATTCATCCTCAACAAAATACTCAGGAACTTCTTCGTCATCCGGTT
Source organism: uncultured Bacteroides sp. (assembly GCA_964646395.1). Taxonomy (GTDB): domain Bacteria; phylum Bacteroidota; class Bacteroidia; order Bacteroidales; family JACABE01; genus JACABE01. The sequence continues at coordinate 1,656 of CAZYEM010000398.1, read as the reverse complement.
TGCTTGACGCAAGTTCGGCAATATGTTTAGCGAACTTAATTTTATATCTATCATCCATCAGAGTCATTAAACCATCTGAGATGAAGAATATTTTAGAGAATGGGTCTGTCATATTTAAATCACCTTCCGCAATCTGAAATGATTTAAGAATTGCCTTACCCCAAAAAGTTTTATAATTTTCAGTTTCAGTTAAACTTGGTCTTAATATTTTGTTAATCGCTCTAACAACGCCACCAACAATACCAGGAATCATAAGTTGTGGTAAAAACCAAGGCAATAATCTAATTGTTGCCTTAAGACCACCTTCACCAACGTGTTTAAATATTCTTTGTCTTGTAGCACTTTCAACGATAGCTCTCAACTGACCGAAAGTAATCTTACCTTGAGCCTTACAGAACTTCTCACTATCACAAATATTTTTAATAGTTGTTTTTGAAGGTTCTACCTCAACATCCTCTAATATTTTAAAATATTGGTCTTCTTTAATTATAATTCTCATATTTATAAATATATTTGTAATCTAAAATATTATGGAAAAACACAAATTACTTTCATTAGTTAAGAAAACGGCAAACTACTTTGATGACTACTCATCACCTAACTCCGTATACCAATCTTTATGGAATGATAAACATTTTAAACCATTATTAGATAGAATGTCACCCGAAGATGTTATCTTTTATAGTTTCTTAATTCCTATCAATAATAAGGAACAAGACATTGACGAAGCTTACGACAGAATTGAAACAAATATGTTTGCAGTTGAATTAATTGAAATCTACAATACCGAACCTGAAGTTGATTGCCCTAATTGTCATAACGGTCAGGAACCTTGCGACAATTGTGATGGTACAGGTGAAGTAGAATGTAGTCGTTGTGATGGTCCCGGTGAAGAGGATTGCGACTATTGTGATGGCTCAGGCGTTTATGAAGATGGTGAAGAATGTGATATGTGTGAAGGTGATGGAAAACAAACTTGTGGTTTATGTAATGGTAGTGGTTACGAATCTTGTCAATATTGTGGTGGTGATGGCGAGACAAATTGTTACGAGTGTGACGCAACAGGAAATATATATAGTGATGAACAAGTTGAGATTCAAAATTTAGATTACATATCTTGGAGTGGTCGTTGGAAAGATTATTTCTTCAAAGCAAAACCTGACGAACAATTAGATGAAGAAGATACTAAAAACTTTGGTTTCAACACCCAAACAATATTGTTGGGTATGTCTGAGGAAATTAGTGAAGAGTATTTAGGATATGAAAATGGTGACGTATTATTATATGTAACTAAAGACACAAAAGATTTAAATTTAAAGAAAACAAACGAAAGAATTGTAATTTAATCCTCATAATTACGATAATTATCCAAATGTTGTGAGATTGCCTCATAAACGTTAGGTAAGTAAAATCTTCTTATCCACATACTGTATGAGGCAAGATTATCAAATTTTTTATTCCACTCAATAGAAGTGTAAGATTGACTATTATCCAAATCATCAGGACCTAATAAAATCCCATTATTATTTGAATCCACAGCCTTATATAATTCAGTGTCAACGGGAATATTACCATAACCATCCCAAAATGGTGTTGCCATACTAGATGTTGATTCATCATTATAATCATTATAATAATCACCACTCCAATCACATT
>CAZYEM010000397.1:0-2842 GCA_964646395.1 uncultured Bacteroides sp. | reverse complement strand
ATAAATTCAATCTTTTTTTTATTTCTTTTTATAAATTTCCACAAAGTCTTTCAGATAGGAACATTGTCCGATGGCTTGTTTATAAAAGGCTGTTTTCCTGTAATCTTTGTATAAGCTCGTAAAATATGGATTGTTAGTAAAATACTCACCCGGTTCATACTTGTCTTTGTCACCATTATAATTATATAAAGTGCTTTGAGAAAGAAATGATTTGGATGCCAGCATGGTGCATCGGGCTTTAAATTCTTTATTATCGGAGCTGTTCATTGCCTTTATAAAGTATGTAAGTGCCTTTTTTGTATTATAGTAATCATTATTATTTTTCAAAGATTTATCCAGGTATTCTGTTTCCGATGTACTTCTGTTGTATTGCGAAATAGCCCACGAATTTCCATAATAACTAATGTTGTAGTATGCATTTGCAAGCTGGTAGTAATAAGAAGTAGCGTTTGCCGGATTCGATTTCAGTAAATTCTCCAACTCAAACATGCGTTTGGCAAAATTAAGTTTTGTATAAATTACAGTGTCAGCTGATGTTTTTGCATGCGATTCGCTGATAGTATCCCCAAAAGGGTTGGCATCAATATAATTGCCTATATCATCTTTCCGGTCTTCTGGATTGATTGACAATACAGAAACAGCATTCCCAAAATCGGATAATCTGATAAATTTGGTTCCAATAAGTTCAATTAAAGAACTGCGATCTATTCCCGAATGATTACATATAAAATTATCATACTCATTATTTCTCGGACTATCCATAAATTGTAATATTGCCAGAAGTTGATCGGTGCTGGCTTTTCTATCCATAATTTTAAAGGTAGCCGAATTAAGAAAACTTTCGCTATAATAAGTTGTTGGATAATAGGATGCATCAAACTCACCAACACTCATACAAATCAAAGCTTTAATCATATCTCCCTGATGAGCATAATTACGGCTCAAAATCTCTGTCATCAATGTGGCATAAGCTCTTTCGGCAAATACAAATTGTAAAGAAGAAACCTCATCGTAACCTTCTTCATTATTAATCTCCTTTTTGTAAATAAAACTATCTCTTAACGATTTGATATAAGGCAAAATGATCTCTTCTGTAGCTGTTGTAATTCGTTCGGTTTTATTTATCTCAACCAAAATCTTTACTACATTAAACTGAGTACTTAGTTTTGCATTTAATCTATTTACATCAATTTTATTCAGATAAATATCCGCTGACTTAAAATCTTTTTGAAGATAAGAAATATAGGCAAGTGCAATATTCCAGAGTGCCGGATTAGCTGTATTACCTGCATCAGCAATCTGGGCAACTCTTTGTTTCAATAAACCGGCAGCATTAATCACATCGACTGTATAAATTATATCATTGGCAATGTCGAGCTCTGACTCTTGTATACTTGTCAATTTCTCTTCTATTTTACTTATTTCCCTAATAAGTAATACTTCCAAATCCAATGATTTAGGCTCTAGCCGATATATTTTATTGATATACAAAGTGTCGGGAAGAGGTGAATTATAAGCCATTATGGTATAAAATACTGCTCTCTCATGATTATTTATACAGAAGTTTAAAACTGAATCTTCGTTGATATTATTAAAAAATCTTATACTTTTGTATGCTTCAAGCCGATATTTAGGACAATTATCGAAAACTTTAGAAAATAAATAGATTGATAATGGCTGTTGGTTTAATTTGAATAAAGCACCAGCTTTAAGCGATAAACACCAGTAGTTTACATCTGATTTTACAGATAAAGGGCTTATCAGAGAATCGTAAATGCTAATACATCTTTCGTATTGTTGGGAATAGTGAGCCAGTCGTTGTACCTGAAAGCCATATCTTAGCTTAAGAAACTGGTTTTGTGTTTGTTTATAAGCAATTAATCCGTTGTTAAGAAGTGTATCAACTTTTGAACTTTCTAAAGGTTTGTAATCCCAAAAATCATCATAATTTTTATATACGAAAGATTCACAACTCTTGGCATAAATCAGATAATTGATGGTTGCAACATCTTTTTTATAAATCAGATATTGAAGAAAAGTATTGTCTTTTAACGAATCATCAATAATCAGCATTTTATTAGTTCCCAAATTGATTTTAAGATTATAAAGTTGCTTTACTGAAACTTTGTAAACAATCTCCGAAATATCTTTTTCTTTTGCAAAACCCAAAGTATATGATTTCCATTCAGCAATATTTGTATGATTATCAGCTTCGAATGAATTATCATCGAAAAGTGAGTAATATGAATAATAAAACGGCCGGGTATTTGGAGCATCTGACAAAGCCTTATCAAAAAGTGAAATATTTGTACTATCGGGATCATACCAAGGACCACATGCAAGAGTGTAAATACTTGCTGAAAGTATTGCTAAAACACAGATACTAATCGAAATGCGTATAAATTTTTTCTGCTTCATGGTTTTTGAATCTATTGATTATTTTTTCATCTAAATGAAATAAAACAACTGAATAGTTTTTATTATTCATTTTAGTTTTTTTTGAGAATTTAATAATTTCCTCCATTTCAGAACCTTCAACGCGTATTATTTCATTCTTGTCAATGTGGTATCCATTTATTTCTGTGCGTTTTATAGCTTTGAAATAATTGGATTGTATTTCTTCAAAGTCTTGATTTTTAGTTAAATCTTCATTATCCAAATTATTAATGATTAACCTGAATTTCTGAGCACTAAAAACCACACCCCAACCATAAATTGGTAAAGCAATGTCCAAAGGAAGTTTATATTCATCCAGATTACCGATATACTTTTCGGCTTCGATTAAATCAAAAATAGAATTTTTTACATTATAATCTTTAATATTGCAAATATTATAACACAT
>CAZYEM010000396.1:0-2842 GCA_964646395.1 uncultured Bacteroides sp. | reverse complement strand
ATGGAGCTCCAACAGGTTCAAGATTAATCAGAAACGCACTAAATGGAATTTATACAATAAACAAAACGCTACCAACAAATGCTACAAACTACAACTCCTTTTCCGAAGCAATCAATGATCTTTGCACTTATGGTGTTGGTTCGGGAGGAGCAAGTTTTGAGGTAGCTAATGGAATATATAATGAGCAATTAAATTTCACACATATACCCAATGCTTCTGTAAGTAATCCTGTTTTGTTTTTCTCTTCCACGGCAAATAAGAATGATGTAATTATTGAATATCTGCCAACTTCCGCAGCAAACTATGTATTACAATTAAATGGATGCAATAATGTTAGCTTTCAATATATGACTTTCAGGATAAAGGATACAATCGCTAATCACTCTTATTGCAGGGTATTGAATGGAACTGGAACTAACAGTTTTGTTAATTTTATGGATAATAGTTTTATAGGATTCGATTCCATTAATGCTTCAAATAATGCTTCAAACATATACTTTAATGCAAATTCAAGCTATATGTCCAATAACATAAGTTTTGAAAACAATTTAATACAATTTGGATACGAAAGCATTTCATTATCAGGCTACAGCATGTATAGTCTATCAGCCAATAATATTATAAGAAACAATATCATTACTGACTTTTACGAAAAAGGGATATATGCATATTATCAGGATGGTTTGATTATAGATAAAAATATAATTAACAGCAAAGGAGCCTCAACTTTTGAATATGGAATCAGTGTAAATTATTGTGATAATCTGATGAAAATAACTAAAAACAAGATATCAGTAAAACCTACAACAGCAAGTGCTTATGGCATATATCTTAATTTCTGCGATGGACAAGCAGGACTTGAAAGTATGGTTACAAATAATTTTATAGTTCAATCAAATTCGACCGGAACCGTTTATGGAATTTTCAACAACTATTCCACTTATCAGAATATTTATTTTAATTCTGTTCAGATAAACAGTGGATCAGCAACAACTTATGGATTTTATGCCATTGGAAATGCAACTCCTACTCTTCATATAAATCTAAAAAACAATATATTCAGCAATATGGGAGGTGGTTATGCTTATTATATCAGCACTTTATCTATGATTAACAATTCTGATTACAATAATTTATTTACAACTGGCAGTAATCTTGCATATTGGGGAAGCAATAAAACAAATCTGACAGCTTTACAGTCAGTAAGTGGCAAAGATCTACATTCGAAAAGTATTGATCCTTTATTTACAAGTCCTGAAGATTTGCATATCACTACTAATATTAATCTGTTAGCTTCCGGAACAAACATAAGTTCAATAACCGATGATATTGATAATGAAAGTCGTGCAATTATTCCTTGTATTGGTGCCGATGAATTTGTAATTGCAGCAAATGATGTTAAAGTAAAAGCAATTTATACGCTAGGAAAAATACCATTGCAAGGTGGTACTCCTCACTTAGTTAAAGCACTCATTGAAAACACTGGGCTAAATCCAAAAACCAACCTGAATGTCAGCTTAAACATTTCGGGTGCAAATACATTTAATACAACTTATACCATTGCAAATCTGGCAGTTTCTGCTGTTGACACCATTACTTTTGCAGGTTTTACACCAACTATAACAGGCATAAATAACGTAAAAGTATCAATTCCAGCTGATGATGTTGTTTCAAATAATGAGTTAAATAGATATCACCAGATTACGAACGAAACTTTTGCTTATGCAGATACAACACCGGCAATTTCGAGTGCAGGATTTAGTTCGGGAGGTGGAATGATGTTGGCAAAATATTTTATAAATGGAACAAAGCAAGTTTATTCTGCAAAGGCTTATATCTATGGAAATAATGCAATTGGGAAGGAAATTTATGGCGTAGTTTTAAATGCAAATGGCAATGTTCTGGACACTTCTTTCCACAGAATTATTACAGCAAATGACACATCAAATTGGGTAATCTTCGATTTTGTAAATCCTGCTGCTACATCAACAACAAATGGAAATGTATATATCGGAATTGCTGTTGTTTCAGCTTTAAATGCTTATCCATTAGGTTATCAGGCAGAAACCCCGCTTCGAAGATATTCTTTTTATTACAACGATGGTTTAACTACAATAAATTTAAAAGAAGCATTTACTGGGAAATACATGATAGAAGCAATTATCGGTGATGCACAAAACATGGATGCTTCTGTAAATCAAATTATATCTCCGGTTTCTGGTTGTGGTTTGAATAATCAATCTATTACTATTTCCATCAGAAATGAAAGTTCAAACGACATTCAGGCAAGTCAAAACTCATTGATTGCGAGTTACAAGATTAATAATGGAACTGTAATTTCTCAGATTGTCAATGCTGATATTTTAGCTTTAAGCTCTATTAATTTCACTTTTAATACTCAAGCTGATTTTGCTGCTCCTCTTGCTGATACAGATTATTTGGTTACAGCCTGGATTGATTTGAATAATGATCAGTCTAAACTTAATGATACGCTACGGAAATCAGTTACTTCCAGTTATATTCCTTATATACCAATTGCAAATGATAAAAATATTGTATTTGCAACGTCAGACACATTACAAATTACTGCTTTATCTGCCGACACCAATATTTACTGGTATCATAATTATAGTGATACTGTCTTTTTCCATTCAGGTATGCAATACATTACACCTGTTTTATATGACACAACAACTTATTATGTTTCAAGTGTAAGTGGCAAAGCAAATTTGAAAATAACAGAAGTTACTCAAATGAAGGGGGGTATTGGAGCAAATACATTTCCAAACTGGATGACTGGAAATAATATTTCAAGTTTTGATGGTCTGGAAATTTCCAATCT
>CAZYEM010000395.1:0-2882 GCA_964646395.1 uncultured Bacteroides sp. | reverse complement strand
TCGTCAATATGAATATCGGGTAAGCGTTCGGGTGTTTCTTGATCGGTAACAGTATCGCCAATGTCGAAACCTTCGAGGCCAACCAAAGCGCAAATATCGCCTGAATGTACCGAATTTACTTTTACCCTGCCGAGACCCGAAAAAGAATATAGCTCCTTTATCCTTGATTTTGTAATGCTCCCGTCCCTTTTAAGCAGCGAAACGTTCATGCCTTCGTTTACAATACCGCGCGAAACACGCCCGATGGCAATACGACCAACATACGAACTGTAATCTAACGAAGTAATCTGCATTTGCAACGGCCCTTCCGGGATTGGGGCTTCGGGAATATATTTTATGATTGCGTCAAGTAGTGGAAAAATATTATCCGTTTCCTCAAGCCAGGTAGTATTCATCCAGCCATGTTTGCTCGAACCGTAAATGGTTTGGAAATCAAGCTGTTCGTCGGATGCTTCGAGGTTAAAGAAAAGTTCGTATATCTGTTCGTGAACTTCGTCGGGGCGGCAATTTTCCTTATCAACTTTATTTATCACCACTATCGGCAACAGCCCAAGCGCAAGCGCTTTTTGTGTAACAAACCTTGTTTGTGGCATTGGTCCTTCGAATGCATCTACCAGCAACAGAACGCCATCGGCCATTTTTAAAACCCGTTCAACTTCGCCACCAAAATCGGCGTGGCCAGGGGTATCAATAATATTTATTTTTACACCTTTATATTCAACCGAAACGTTTTTGGAGGTAATGGTAATGCCTCTTTCCCTTTCCAGGTCGTTGTTATCGAGTATAAGTTCACCAATTTCCTGATTATCGCGAAATAAGTTACAACTGTGTAAAATCTTGTCAACCAGTGTGGTTTTGCCGTGGTCAACGTGGGCAATAATGGCAATGTTACGGATACTTTGCATGTAAATGTTGCTTGTGAAAAAGTTTGCAAAGGTACTGTTTATTTGCAGATGATTTACATATATAGAAATCAATATTATTTAGGCTAAGGTAATTGTGATGTAACTCACTCGGTCGAATAGACTATTGGTTTCTGATAGGGTTTTGCTTGGCTTAAGATGCTTTTTTCGTGTTGTCTCTGTTAGAATTTTGGTTGCGGCCCTACCGTTGTGCCCAAAATGGGGTATGTGGCCGTATTTGGATATTTAAAAGTTTTTCTAAAGAGCGTTTTACCAAATTACTTATACAGTGCAACACTTTGATCCAGAAAAAGACTTTTCGGAGTGGAACCAATATTTGATTTTTCGCCTACCTTTGCCTTCAAAGAAAAGTCCTTTGTGTTATTGTGCCTTGCAACTGCAAAAAATGATTTAAGGTTTTTCTGGTTTAAAATAAGCGCCCGGACAGTAATGCGATTGTTGATTGCCATTAATCCTGCTTTTTGTATTGAATAAACTATTTTTTGGACAAACCCCGGCCTTCGGTACTGTTTTTTTTACCTTTAAGTTAACAACAAGACCCAATTCTTATGATACAACTCCCTAACGTACTTATAGTTGACGACACCCCTGAAAACCTTGTCTTGTTCAGTGCAGTTATAAGTAAACTAAAAGTAAACATTATTAAGGCGGAATCTGGTCAGGAGGCATTGCGAAAATGCCAAGATGTTGAGTTGGCTCTTGCTATCCTTGATGTATGGATGCCAAACATGAATGGGTATGAACTGGCAACAAAGCTCAATGAGGGCCGCACGGGGGATAAGGTTCCTATTGTTTTTCTTACGGCAAGCATTTTCAATGAACTGGAGGTGTATAAAGGTTACGGGGCGGGTGCCGTTGATTATATGTTTAAACCAATCAACCACGAAATTTTATTGAGCAAGGCAAATGTTTTCCTTGAAATATTTGAGCATAAAAAGAAGATTATTTGCGATGCGGAAATAATTAGAAAGTCGGCCGAGGATTTGGTTGGTGTTATCGAAGCATTAAAAAAGAGCGAGGAAAAATTCAAGTCTGTTACCCATTCGGCCAGTGATGCCATAATCACATCGAACCATAAAGGAATAATATCAGGGTGGAACCTGGGTGCCGAAAAAATATTCGGATATAAGGAATCTGAAATGTTGGGCAAAAATCTCACTGTGATTATGCCTGAGCAATTTGCACAGCATCATTCCAAAAATATCGAAAATGCATTGAATACAGGTACCCGTCAGATTGTTGGCAAAACCATCGAACTTGTTGGACTGCATAAACTTGGGCATGAGTTCCCCATTGAATTGTCGTTAGCAGAATGGGAAGCCGGATCGGGTTTGTTTTTTACAGGAATTATTCGCGATATTAGTACGCGCCGAAAGGTGGAGAAAGAGCTTCGGGAAAGCAAAGCAAGCCTCGAAGAAGCCCAACGCATTGCACATATTGGAAGCTGGCAATGGGACATGGCAACAAATATAGTGAAATGGTCGGCAGAAATGTTCCGCATTTTCGATATTGACCCCGAAACCTATGATGGAAGCCCAAATACAATCCTGAATATATTGCATCCTGATGATGTTGCCCTGTTTACCAATAGCATGAGCAATAATTTAGAAGACGGAAGTTCGCCGCTGCTCGAATACCGCGTAATCCACAGGGATGGTTCTGTCCGCTATGTGATAGCAGAAGGAAGGGTATCGTTTGACGAAACCGGCAAACCCTTGAAGAGTGTCGGTACAGTGCAGGATATAACAAGCCGTAAGCTTGCCGATAAAAAACTCCGCGAGAGCGAATCGCATTTTACTTCGTTGTTTGAAAATATGATAGATGGGTTTGCCTATTGCCAGATGTTGTACGAAGATAAAATACCAACCGATTTTATTTACCTTAAAGTGAACAAGAGTTTTGAAACCTTAACAGGACTAACGGATGTGGTTGGGAAAAAGGTTTCCGAAATCATACCTG
>CAZYEM010000394.1:0-2901 GCA_964646395.1 uncultured Bacteroides sp. | reverse complement strand
ATAAATATCTTTTAGAATTTAACTTCCGTTATGATGGATCCTCCCGGTTTGCAAAAGGCAATCGTTGGGGGCTTTTCCCCTCTGTTTCTGCCGGATGGCGTATCAACGAAGAATCATTTATGCAAAACATTAAAGCTATAAATAATCTGAAACTACGTGCTTCGTGGGGCCAATTGGGAAATCAGAACATAGCCTTATATAGTTTTTTAAATAATATTGATATCAACCAGGGGACTTCTTTTAACAGTATTGTAGTACCAGGAAGTGCAGTTACTACTTTATCAGATCCGAATATTTCATGGGAAACAACTACCATCAAAAATATTGGTTTGGATTTAGGTTTATGGGACAATAAACTGGAATTTATTGTTGATGTTTTTGATAAAACAACAACAGATATTCTTGCCCGTATCAATATTCCTGGACAGGTAGGAAACCTTAACGGACCAATCACAAATCTTTACGGAATGTCAAATAAAGGTTTTGAAATGAGTACTTCTCATCGCAATACCATCCGCAACTTCACCTATAAAATCGGAGCCAATATTGCATTTGTAAATAATAATGTGGATTTTTTGAATGGTGATATTCAATATTCTACAAATTCGTATGGGAATATAAATGTTATTAAAGAAGGCTACCCTGTAAACTCCTGGTATTTGTATGAGGCGATGGGTCTTTTTCAATCTGTAGCTGAAGTAAATAGTTCCCCTTTCCAGCATGTCAAAACAGCTCCGGGAGATATTAAATACCGCGATGTGAATAATGATAATAAAGTTGATATTAATGACATGCGGGTTTTGGGGCGATCAATACCTAAATATACCTATGGCTTTAATTTGGATCTTGATTATAAAGGATTTGATATGGGGCTATTTTTTCAAGGAGTACAGGGTATTGATATCTATCCTACATCTAATGTTTCCTGGGCATTTTTTAATGGAGCCGGAGTCACCAAAGACCAACTGGCAAATAGCTGGACACCAGAAAATCCAAGTGCCAAATATCCAAGATTCTTTGAACCTAAAAGAGGATCTATGATAAACTCTAATAATTCCACTTTCTGGTTAAAAGATGCCTCCTATTTAAGACTGAAGAATTTGCAATTTGGATATTCCATACCTTCCGAATTAATAAAAAAGGCAAATATCAGCAAGTTAAGAGTTTATGTGAATGCTCAAAACCTTCTGACCTTTTCGAAATTTAAACTTTCGGATCCTGAAAAGAATATTCTATCCCAAGATATTTATGGTTATCCTACTACCAAGATTTTCACAGTGGGTTGTAATGTAATCTTTTAAACATAAAAATTTAACTGTTATGAAAAAAATCATTTATATAGTAATAGTGGTGATCCTAACCTTCAATACGTTTTCGTGCAATGAAGTGTTTTTAGAGACAAATGCTACTGACTCCTATAATGAAGCAAACTGGTGGAAAACAGAAAACCAGGTTATTTCTTCAATTAATGGATGTTATTCGATGCTTAGAAACTCCCAGATCGGCGGCGGTGCAAATCTTAGCATTGAAAATATTTCCCCAAATTCATACAATATGAGTGGGGAGGTTTTACTGGCTACAGGAAACCATAATTCGGGGAACTATCTTGATTTCAAAGATAAATGGGAGGCCAACTATCAGGGAATAGGCAGGGTAAATACATTACTGGATAATATCGACAAGGTCATAATGACTCCTGCTCTTATCCAAAGGATTAAAGCAGAAGCTTATTTTTTGCGCGCTTTCTTTTATTATAATCTGGTGAATTATTATGGTGGTGTACCTTTAATCCTTGAGTCCCCGAATTTGGAAAAACAGCGCAGTTTGCCCAGAAATACAAGGCAAGAAGTAGTTGCCCAGGTATTTACTGATCTTAACAATGCTTCTTCAGTACTTCCTCTATCCTATACTGGTTCAGATATTGGACGTGCAACAAAAGGTGCTGCATTGGCGTTGAAAGCCAGGTGTCTCTTGTATGAAAGCAGATGGCCGGAAGCAGCACAAACTGCCAAAGAGGTTATGGATCTGAAAAAGTATGAATTATATCCTGATTATAGAAATCTGTTTATGCCAGAAAACGAAGGAAATAAGGAAATTATTTTTGATGTACAATTCAAAGTGCCTGAATATTCCAACAACTTTGACATTATTCTTGAGGTACAGATGAATCTGGCTCCCACATTGGATTTGGTTAAGAGTTATTTAATGATTGATGGCAAATCAATTCTTGAATCCCCTTTGTATAATCCTTCAAACCCTTATATAAACAGAGATCCAAGATTTCTTAAGACAATCGTTATCCCAGGTAATATGTTTTTAGGGAAAATTGTAACTGCAAGTAAATATTTTAGTACGGGATTTGGTTTCAAAAAATATACTTCATACAAAGATGATGTAGTTCAGGCTGCAAATATTCAATCACAGATAAACTTCATCATCTTACGTTATGCTGATATTTTGTTGATGTACGCCGAAGCCCAAAACGAAGTAGCAGGAAGTGATGCTTCTGTATATAGTGCAATAAATCAAGTCCGTAGCCGTGCTGGTATGCCGAGTGTTCCCGCTGGTCTTTCCAAAGATCAGATGAGAGCGATAATAAGGCTGGAACGCAGAATTGAATTGGCCAATGAAGCACTCTATTACAACGATATACGCAGATGGCGTACTGCTGAAACTGTAAATAATGCCAAAGTTCTAAACAGCAAAGGTGAAGCTGTTCAGGTACGGACATTTAATCCTCAGAGAGATTATCTTTGGCCTGTTCATGATTTGGTTATTCAGGAAAATCCTGCATTGAAACAAAATCCGGGGTATTGATTAAATAAACGATACTTCTGTGTTTTCAAACCCCCATTTATTTAATAATGAGAGAACATGGAAGTTTTGTTTGTTTTTAAAATA
>CAZYEM010000393.1:0-2909 GCA_964646395.1 uncultured Bacteroides sp. | reverse complement strand
TTGATGTAGTAATAAAAAAATCATTTGTCTGGTCAAATCCATTTTTATTTTACCTTTTCGACGTCACAAATTCGGTCAACTCATTCATCCCTTTTGAAGAAATGGTATTAGATGAGGATTTGTTTACCATGTCAGAAAGTTTCTATAAAGAATCCTGGCAATTAATAACTAAAAAGAGTTATCAGGATTTTGGAAAACCACTTTCGTATAATATTTTATGGCAAAAATAATTTAATTATACATATATTATTTTTGAATAATATATTAATTCTTAAAAAAATGATTTTATATGTTAGAAGATTTAAAAATATCAATAATCACATCTGTTTTAAATAATATAACTTATATTGAAGATGCTATCCAAAGTGTCTTAAAACAGGATTATACAAATTATGAACACATTATAGTTGATGGAGGATCGACGGATGGTACGCTTGAAATATTAAAAAAATACAAACATTTAAAATGGATATCCCAATTGTTGTAGCAACCTATAATCGCCCTGCTTCTCTCGATCGTATTCTAAATTCTTTAAATTCTTCTAATTTTTCATTCCCGGTAAAGCTTTATATCAGCATTGATGGAGGAGGAGTGCCTGAAGTTTTAAATTTAGTTAATGAGTTCCATTGGAAACATGGGGTAAAAGAAGTAATTCATCATGATAGAAACCTTGGATTGCGTGACCATATACTTTCATGTGGAGATATCTCACAACAACATGATGCAATTGTATTATTTGAGGATGATATTTTTGTTTCACCAATATTTTACTCATATACCATTCAAGCTTATGAATTTTACAAAAATGAAGAAAATCTGGCAGGAATATCATTGTATTCACACAGCTTTAATGAAAATACACATTTAAGATTTTATCCGATTAATGATGGATATGACGTTTTTTTTATGCAACTAGCTTCATCATGGGGTCAATGCTGGACTAAAACACAATGGCAGTTATTTAGAAGTTGGTATAAAAAGAATAAGGAATGCACCTTTTCTGAACGCGAAGGCATTCCGATTGATGTGGTAAACTGGTCTGAGAAGTCATGGAAGAAATATTTTATTAAATACATGATTGATAATAATTTATTTTTTGCCTATCCAAATGTGTCTTTATCTACTAATTTTGGTGATTGTGGTGAAAATCATCTGGGCGTAGATAATTTTCAGGTACCACTAAATTATGGAAAATCTAAATATATATTCCCTTATTTCTCAGCGTCTTTATCAAAATATGATTGTTATTGCGAAATCTTGCCCGAATGTTTAAATACTTTTTGCAACAAATTTGGAGGGTATTCCTATGAAGTTGATTTGTATGGCATAAAACCGATTGATTTTTTAAAAGCTGAATACATCTTAACTTCACGTTTAACTTCAAATAGTATTTTTTCCTTTGCAAAGAAAATGCAACCTCATGAAGCAAATATAATAGCAGGTATTATAGGTAAAGATATACATTTTTCGAAAATTGCAGATGTTGAAAAAAAACCGGTTTACTATACTATTGATCAAATGGGTTATTATCATATTTTACCTGATTGGTGTAAAAACAAATTGAGATTCTCCGAAAGTAATTTTGCACAAATAAATTCACAGGAAAAAATATTACTTAAAATATATTCAACACAACTTGGAAAAATTATTTTATTGCCAATTTGGTGGCTATACCGTATTTTTGCCTTTTTTGAAAGACCAAAGGAATTAAAGAATGGCAATAAATAGCACAAAACAAACAGTTTTATTTCCAATGAATTGTATAATCCGAAATCTTACAAATAAATCCACTTGTTATTATATAATATCAATAAAAAAACAATTGCGGTATATTCTGTAAATCAATTTAATATCAAAGCAACATAACAGGTTTATATCAGACCTTTCACCCTTAAGTATAACAGAATAATAATACTTTTCCTTATTGCATCAGATAATGGACGCTCCTAAAATTTCAATTATAACCCCATCCTTTAATCAGGTAGCTTACCTTGAAGATACCATTAATTCGGTACTTGGCCAGCAGTATCCTAACCTGGAATATATTATTATTGATGGTGGATCTACCGATGGATCCGTTGAAATTATTAAAAAATATGAAAACCAGCTTGCTTATTGGGAAAGTGCAGCTGATAAAGGAATGTATTATGCCATACAAAAGGGTTTTGAAAAGAGTACAGGTGAAATAATGGCATGGTTAAATTCAGATGATATGTACCATCGTAAGGCTTTATTTACAGTTGCCGAAATTTTTAGTTCATTCCAATCAGTAAATTGGTTACAAGGTACAGTGTCTTTCTTTGATGAAACAGGAAGAACAGTAAAAATTCAAAAAGCAAAAACATTTACAAGGTTTGATTTTTACAATCATAATTATAGATTTATTCAACAGGAGTCATGTTTTTGGAGAAGAAGTCTTTGGCTGAAAACAGGTGCAACTTTAAACTGTAATTTAAAATACGCAGGGGATTTTGCCCTTTGGCTTAAATTCTTTTCTACTGAAAAACTTTATGTTACAAATACACTCATTGGTGGCTTCAGATTACGAAAAAACAACCAACTATCTCTGGAACACTTTAAGGAATATATTGAAGAGTGTGAAAAAGAACTGGCAAATGTATATTTAAATAAGACTGATAAATTTAATCTTTTTAAATTTAAAATGTTTAATTATTTTATAAAATTCATTAAGTGTTTAAAGATTTTCAGAACAGATTGGATGCTTAAATATTATCAAAAGAGATATTTAAATTCTCCGGAAGAAATTGTTTTCGATCGTTTTTCTCAAAAATTTGAAATCAAAGCCAAATAAAAAAGGAATATGAAACATTCAATGTTATCTATCATAACTGTTAATCTCAATAATGCCAATGGTCTGCGAAAGACTATTAAAAGTGTTATAGAACAAA
>CAZYEM010000392.1:0-2933 GCA_964646395.1 uncultured Bacteroides sp. | reverse complement strand
CTTCGGAACCGCCGTAGCTCAAAGCGATGGACGAATCCTGTTTATTCCACAAGCTGGATTCACGGGGACCGCCACCTTCGCTTATGCCGTCTCGGACAACGATGGGCTCTCGAGCAACATCGCCAACGTAACGGTCCAAGTCGTAGCGTCGCTCTATCAGAATCCGACGAACAGGTTCGACGTCAACAACGATTCGTTCGTATCCCCGATCGATGTGTTGTTGGTGATCAATCTGCTGAACTCCCAGGGTGCTTCGATTCCCGTCGAGCAACTTCCACCTCCGCCACCGTACTACGACGTCAACGGAAATGGTTTCATCGACGCGACCGATGTGCTGAGCCTGATCGACTTCATCAACTCATCGGGCAATAGCGGATCAGGAGAAGGCTCAGAGGAGACCTTGAACTCCACGACCCGTTTGGCGATCGGACTCCTTGCTGCCCCAGAACCTCGTGTGGTCGAACAAGCCGTCTTGTTCAACACCGCCGGGAACCAAGCAAACGCTTGGGCAGCGATGACCCGTGAACCGGACTTCTACGGACCGGCGATCTTCCCGATCGAAAGCCAGGAGGATGAGTCGTTGGAATTCTGGGCGAGCCTCGCCGATCGCCAATCCGATAAGGATCCGTCGGTGGACATCGACGAGGAATTCCTCAAAGGCACATGGATGTAGAATTCGGTGCATGATTTGGTCGCTCCTTGCTAGTTAAACAGCCTCCCTCTTTCCAATCATCCGATCGAAAAGAGGGGATGCCATCAAAGTCGTTACGATGGCCATGATGACAAGGCAAGCGAAAAGCTCAGGCGAGATGATCCCCCGCTCGAGCCCCTTGTTGATGATGATCAACTCCATAAGGCCTCTAGCATTCATCAGCACACCGATCCCCATCGAGTCGCGGAGGCTCAAACCCGAAAGCCTCGCCGCCAAGGTGCAAGCGACCCACTTGCCCACGATGGCCGCCAAGAGGATTGCCAAGCAGGCCCCAAGGAGCCACCACGCGTTGAGCAAGCCTATCCGCGTGTTGAGGCCTGAGTAAGTGAAAAACAAAGGCAAGAGCAGCGCGACGGTCAGCGGTTGAATCTTCTCGACGACTCCCGAGTGGACTTCCCCGCGCGGGATCGCTGTGCCTACGAGAAACGCGCCGAAGACCGCGTGAAGATGGATCGAATCGGTGAACCACGCACCCAAGGCCATGAGAATCAAGGCCAGGACCAATCCCGACTCGCTGAGCTTGCCCGAAGCGTCCAAGAAGAACCGCTCAAGGCGTCCGAGCGTTGGGCGTAGGATCGTCGTTACGAACACGACAAACGCCAGTCCACCCCCGATGCTCCGGATGGCTTGCGACGGATCGCTGTCGAAACTTGCCAAAACCATGGCCAACAAACACCATGCGACAGCATCGTCGATCGCACCGGCTCCGATCGCCACCGTACCCATCAACGTCCCTTGGAGACCCTTGAAATGGATGATCCGAGCCAGCATGGGAAAGGCCGTAATGCACATCGAGGCTCCCAGAAATAGCATCGCTTCGGTAGCCGTTGTCCGTTCGGGGAACAACCCGCCCCAGGAATGAAACCAATAACCAAGGCCAGCCCCAAGTAGGAAAGGAGCAATCATCCCAGCACTCGATACGGCCAGTGAGCTCTTGAAGTGCATACGGACGATGTCGACCCGGAATTCCAAGCCGACGATGAACATGTAGAGCGCAAGTCCCAGTTGGGAGGCCGGAAACAAGTACGACGAGGTGTCGCGAGTCGATTGCTTGGGATCCCAAGGAAAGAGCGATTGCTGCAAATCAGGGGCTAGGAACCCGAAGAGGGAGGGTCCCAGCAGCACCCCTGCGATCATCTCGGCAACGACCTGAGGCTGTCCAAATCGCTTGGCGATGACCCCTACGATGCGGCAAAAGCCTAGGATGATCGCGATTTGGAGAAAGAATTGGACGGCAAGTTGTAGGTTGTTCATTCTTTTTATTGTACAAACAATAGTTGTTTGAACAACATTGACCGCCCTAGCCAAGCGGCTGTTTATCGGGCCCTGCCCAACTTTCAAACGCACTTGTGCCTAAATCTCCCGCACACTGCCAATAGCTCCCCAAGATGCCTTCGGGGCCTCAATGGGACCTTAAAAATTCACCTTGAAAATCCAGAACCTAGTTCCCCCCACAAGGGGGGTGCAATTCCCGCTGTTGTTAATTTGTTCGAAGCTTCCCAGAAGGCTTCTTGTTTGGCACGCAAAACGCATTGTTTGAGATCCTAAGTCGTTCTTGCCCCTGCAAGCAAACCACAACTACGAGGATCCTAAGTCATGCACTACCCACTTCAGTCGCAGCTTCAATCGCCGCAACAACATTTCCCGACGCCTCATGCAACGCGCCAAGTGCCGCAACGAAAGCCCCTTCGCGCCTTGCTATCGGATCGCCCGATCGTCCGCGGAGTTTCCAATGCGCTGCTGCTTTTCTATCTTGCTGTCATCGGAGCGATTTCCTTTTACGACATGATCCTGACGGTCCGCTATGCCGAGAGTCTCAAGCAGCTCGAAATGAACCCCGTCGGAAGATGGCTCATGCAACTGGATCACATCCCCAAAAACAGCATCCCAGACGTTTCGTTGTTTTTGCTTGCCAAAGCGTTCGGGACGGGGATCGTTCTCTTGGTGATCTTCTGGATCACCAGACGCCGAGCCCGGCTCGGGCATCCCATCGGGATGGGGGTTAGCCTGTGCCAAATCCTGCTTGCAGTCTACCTGTGCTACGGGTCGCTCGAGTAGCCAACAGACCGTCACCCGATACGTCCGTTGTTCGTGCATCGTATCCGTTTTCGTCATTCTCGTACTTGTAGGATCTCCGATATCTACCCTCAATAGTACGGCTAAGCTCTTTCACAGAACTCTGTACGTTCCGAATCTTTTTTTGAACAAATTCCCCCTGAAC
>CAZYEM010000391.1:680-2936 GCA_964646395.1 uncultured Bacteroides sp. | reverse complement strand
AAGAAGCCGAACGCTTGGGGGCTGTACGACATGCACGGCAACGTATGGGAGTGGTGCCAGGATTGGCGAGCGCCGTACGCGGCGGACGCGGCGACAGACCCGAGCGGGCCTGCAAAGGGCACGGACCGCGTGTTTCGCGGCGGGGGTTGGTACAATTCCGCCAGGGAATGCGGTTCCGCCAATCGCAGCTATGTCGTGCCCCAAGGCAAGGCCCAGATTCTCGGCCTACGCGTCGCCCGAGTCGTGGCCGGCAAGTGAGGCACAACGGAAACCGATCTCCGTCCACCGCTGCAATCAACCCAAGCGGACACAGGATTCGGAATATCAGTTATGGCCCCTTTTTCTGTCGGACTTCGGCTCATGGGAGGCCAGGACGTCCTCCGCGAGTGGATTCCCGGAAGGAGAGCTTCGCAAGGTTGAACCAGGTTGGGAGTAGTTAACGAGGATCTCAGTATGACGGACCTTTCGAAGGTAATTTCACACTCGGCCGTGCCTATTCGCCGCCAGTCGCGCATTTCGTTGCGAACACTTCTGATTGGCTTGGCGGTGGCGAGTCTTCTTTTGGGTTGGATCGGTGTTGTGGTTCATCGAAAGATTACTCGTGACACCGCCATTGCCGCCCTTCGTGCGGCTGGCGCTCAGGTATTAGGTAATCAAGGGGATTCGCGTCACCCGTCTATATATATCAGTTTTGAGCACTGAGGCGGTCGGGGTTGTCAAGACAGAAAAATGGAGTGTTTAAGGTGGATCCTAGGGTTGCGGTTGGGGGGCGTTGCGGAGCGTAGTGAGCGCAGCGAACGGAGCGGAGCAACGCCCCCCAACCGCGGCTGTCCCATAGCCCCTTACGCCCTTGCCTGGTAAACGTCCCATGGCGTTCGGCATTCCAGGCTCTGATGCCGACGCTCCCGGTTGTAAAACTCGAAATACGCCGCCAACGATCGGCGGCAGTCCTGTACGCTCCCGTAGTCCTTCAGGTACACTTCCTCGTACTTCACGCTTCGCCACAGACGCTCGATCATGATGTTGTCAAACGCCCGTCCTTTGCCGTCCATGCTGATCCGCACACTGGCCTCTTTGAGGCGGCCCGTGAAGGATGTGCTGGTGTACTGGCTCCCCTGGTCGGTGTTGAAAATCTCTGGCTTCCTGACCTCCAAGGCCCGATCCAGCGTTGCCACGCAAAAGTCCGTATCCAAGGTGATCGACAAGTCCCAACTCAGGACATACCGGCTGTACCAGTCCATCACCGCCACCAGGTACACGAAGCCGCCTCGCAAGCGGATGTACGTGATGTCACTACACCAAACGTGGTTCGGCGCCTCGATCAACAGCCCGGAAAGCAGGTAAGGATATTTCTCATGTGCCGCATTTCCCAGGCTCAAACGCTTCTTCGGGTAAATCGCCGCGACGCCCAATTGTCGCATCAGGCTTCGCACACGATCACGCCCGACCTCGTGCCCCTGCGTGCCGAGCCAGTCGGCCAGCCGCCGTGTTCCGTAAAACGGATGGCGTGTGTACTCCTCATCGATCAGACGCAAAAACAACAAGTCTTCCTCGCTCACCGGTTGGGGGCGATAGTAGTACCCCGATCGCGACATGCCCAACAACTCACATTGCCTCAAAACCGTCAGCCTGGGATTGCCCGGTTCGATCATTTCCCGCTTCGCTTCAAGGGGACTCTCCAGATTTTTTTTTCAACCAGTCCAGCTCGAACTGAAGCTGGCCGATCTGCTGAAACAATCGTGCCTGATGTTCCTCGTCGTCCTTTGCCCGTCGGGAACGGCCATCGGCAAACACCTCCCGCAGCCCATCGACGGCCTGCTGCTTCCAACTGGTGACTTGATTCGGATGCACACTGAACCGACTTGCCAATTCAGCGACTGTGCCCTCGCTGCGAATCGCCGCCAGGGCAACCTTCGCCTTGAAAGCCTCCGTAAACGTCCTACGTTTCCTCGTCATCCATTCGCCTCCTGGAGTCTCCACTCCTCATCGGCGAATCCACCTTATTCACGCGCCCGAAAATCCCCGACCATTATAGACAGACAAGAAGTTCCTTGTTGTAGACGGTGTGGCTGGTTCACTTTACGATGGAGTTGACTCTATTGTTTTTTCGCCAGACAACAAGCGGCTCATGTATTTGGGGAGACGAGGGCGCAAGCTATTTTTCGTGCTTGATGGCGTCGAAGGGAAGGAATTCGATGCCTGGACGGGGAAATTGGCGTTGTTTAGCCCGAACAGTCTACGAACAGCCTACGGGGC
>CAZYEM010000391.1:0-670 GCA_964646395.1 uncultured Bacteroides sp. | reverse complement strand
TCCGGACAGTAAGAGGATTGCTTACGCGGCTCGACGCGGGAAGGAATGGTTTGCCGTGATTGATGGTGTCGAGGGGCCGCATTACGACGACGTGGGCTACATTTCGTTCTCTCCCGACAGTCAGCGGATTATATATCTTGCGAAACGAGGAAAGAAGTTTCTCGTGATTGTTGACGGCGTTGAGGGAAAACCCTATGACGCCATCGGCACGAGAGAAAGCAGTTTCTTCAGTCCGGACAGCCGCCGGTTTGCATACAGTGCCAAAGAGGGGAGTCATTGGATGGCGGTTCTTGACGGCGTCGAAGGCGAGCCATGCGATGGAGTCGGAGAGGGTGCGATATTCAGCCCCGACAGCAAACGAGTTGCCCATCCGGTTTTTCGTGGCGACCGACCGAGCGTGGCCGTGGATGGTGTAGAGGGAAAGGAATATGACGGCGTTGCCGATGAAATATCCTTTTCTCCAGACAGCAAGCGAGTCGTGTACGCAGTACAACGTCGTGGAAAATGGGTTCCCGTGGTCGATGGCGTGGAGGGCAAGGAGTATGACAGGATTCTTCGAGGACAGAATGCTTTCGTTTTCGACACGCCGACGTCATTTCATATTCTGGCGGAGCGCGATCATGTGTTCTTTCGTGTTGCCATTGAGATATTGGACTCAAGGAAGTAAACC
>CAZYEM010000390.1:0-2947 GCA_964646395.1 uncultured Bacteroides sp. | reverse complement strand
GTCTCCTTAGCTCAATCGGTAGAGCAATCCCTTTGTAAGGGATAGGTCATGTGTTCGATTCACATAGGGGACATTGCTATCTGGAAGGGTGTTATCCCTTCCATTAGCGCCTCTTTAGCTCAATTGGTAGAGCAATCCCTTTGTAAGGGATAGGTCATGTGTTCGATTCACATAGGGGGCATGCTATGATGAGAGGATGATATCCGCTGATCATAGCGCATACGCCCCTGTAGCTCAAACGGAAGAGCATATTCTTTGTAAGAATGTGGTATTGGTTCAACTCCATTCGGGGGCTGTTTTTATTATGTATTTTTATAAAAATACATAATAAATAATTCTATTATACACTTTTTGAGTTTAAACACTTTTATCTTACTTATTATATAAATATGTCTTTGATAGATTCGTCAACAAAATCATCAATACATTATATTAATTTATCAGATAGATCCGATAGATTAGGATCAAATATTACATGGTATCTTTCAATCATTTTGGTAGCAATTAAAAATAAATATAAAATTCGTTTTATAAAATCAAAACAATATTATAGTTATTACAATTCAATATTTGTTGAATCATTGCTTGATTTTGTTGAAGATTATAATGAAATCCATTTTGGAAATATAACAGGAGATGAACATATAATAATGCACGATACCGATTATTTTACAAATGTAATTAGCAGTATAAAAAATATTAAATGCGATTTTGTTACTGCATGTAAAGAATGGGTTTTCACACAACATTTCAAAAATAAATTAAATAAACGTGCCGAAACTCGAAATTATGTTATTCCTTATGATACAGAAAAAACGATTGTTGTACATCTGCGATTAGATGATAAGCAAAATACGTATGTTAGTAATGAATCTCGTACAAATCATTCAAATGATTTTAGAAATGTAATAGATAATGATATAAACTATACATATATGGCATATTCGGGTCAATCTGCCATAAAAGAAGATGAAGTCATGAAAATGATTCATAAAGCATTAGATGTCTATAAAGATTATGAAGTAATCATTATAACAAATGGCGCACATAACTTGCCTTATAGAACGATACAGAGTGATGATGAAAGTTATGATTTGTTTTTATTGTGTCATTCTACCGTATTAATCGGGTCAATGAGTACGTTTAGTTTTGTATCCGTCATATTTGGAAATCATAAATATGTATATTATCCGTTATGGGAACATGCCGTTTGTTTTGGATTAACAACACAATATGATAAAACGAGTACAATTGAATTATTTTAGAGGAATGAAAATTTCTCCGGTTAAAAGATTACAATGTATAAAGGATTTAAATAATATAAAATGTATATATATATTAATGTCAATTATATTGTTTAATAAGGTATGTTTGTATGATTCGTTAAAGGATGAAACAACTATATATGGACAATATAATATACATTTTCATTCTGTATTTGTTGATAATTTATCTGAGTTCGTTATCTGTAAAGACAGACCCGATTTTTATATCAAACTAAAAGGCAAAATTTCTACATTAGAAACGATTATCTTTATTGAAAATACAAACAATCAAATAAAATTAGAAAATATTCACCTACAATTTCCATTTGAATTATGTGATTTACAATTACACTCAACATCAGCAATCATAAGTACAATATGTAAAGATTATTCACACCGATTGGATGAATGGATACAATATCATTTAAAATTGGGATTTTCAGGTATTGTTATTTTTAATAATGATGATAATAAATCAAATAGCCTTAATGAATCTTTAGAATATTGTGTTCATACACTTACAATAGAAGAAATATCCAAAAAATACAAAGGGAATGTATTTGTGGTTGATATGCCATATTCATCATTTATCAATCAACATTGGAATAATATACAACGCGCAACACTTACGATTGGAGTGAATGCTTTCCGAAACAAATGTAGAAATATAGCATTGATTGATGCGGATGAATTTATTTATCTTCCAAATAATCAACATATGCAAATAGAAGATTTTTTAAAAAATTATAGCACAATAACGATGCGAAGTAATATTTTAACAAATAAAAATAACAACGATTTATTAAACAATAATATACTACACTATGCCAAATATATTGGTGAAGATAAATATACGAAAACAATATTACATACAGATAAAATTAATGAAAATGAATTTATTCTTACGCCACATGAGCATGGTAGCCAAACAATAATGAATAAGGAAGATATTATCCACTATCATTGCTGGATGAACGCACGATATGAATATAATGAAACGATGCCAATGATTGATCTTTCTATCATTTTTTAAAATATCTACAATTATAACATGGACTATTTATGATTTATTGTTATACAAATCGTACATAATTCTATTTTGATTGGAAAGAGAAGTCAACTTACGATTTATAAACCTGATCGATATAGTAAACGGGAAGATTTTTATGAACGATATGTGCTTGGAGAAGTCGTGCTCACCACATCGATACGAATGGATCTTTTCTCGCAAAAGCATATACGTAAACGTCATATAAAATAATGACCTACGTCTGGCGTTTCGTATATAAAATATAAGTCATACAGTATATGGTAAACATTGCTAAGGAACCTGTGCCAACGGGTGATAGCCGTTTATAGATTTCCATAAAGGCAGCAGAACCCAGCATCAATCCCGCATCGCCTACAATGATTTTTGCACCATTTTCTTTGGCGTAATCTTGAAACACATCCATTAATTGGTTATGTCCGCGAGGGAATGGTTTGATGACAAAGAAGTAAAATAGAATATCGTGTATGGCTTGAACGCCTACGACCACGCCTAAAAAGGGGAGAAGAGAGTAGGTACTGAATAAAAGGGGATAGACGACGTGCGCGATAAGGAATCCAATGACGATGACGGAGACATCGGATAAAACGGCGACAAGTCCGAATCGATCGTACCAGGCATTGAGTGATTTTCC
>CAZYEM010000389.1:0-2975 GCA_964646395.1 uncultured Bacteroides sp. | reverse complement strand
ACAGTACAACGAAACATTCTTCAATAATCATGTCTAAATATGCTCAAGGGTTTTTTGTCCCTAAGAACCCAAAGAAATATGTAGGTACTGGAAATATCAGATATCGTAGTGGTTGGGAACTTACATTTATGATGTTTTGTGACAATAATGATAAAGTACTTCAATGGGCTAGTGAAAGTATACAAATACCATATAGAAATCCATTAACTGGAAAACAAACAATATATGTTCCTGACTTTATGGTAGTTTATCAAAGTAAAGGCAAAAAAGTTGCCGAAATGATAGAGATCAAACCTAAGAAACAAACTATGATAACTGAAAAAGTTAAAAGTGCCAGAGATCGCGCCGCTGTAGCAGTTAATCATGCTAAGTGGGCGGCAGCTAATGCATGGTGTGCTAGAGCTGGTATTAAGTTTAGAGTGGTAACTGAAGATGATATCTTTTATTCGGGTCGTAGATAACTAAATATATTACTATGACAAAAAAATTGGAAGAACTATTTGGTCTTGATGATGAAGATATTATTGAGATTCAAGAAATTGAAGAACAACAGCCATCAACTGAATTAATCACTAGAGAGACATTGGCTACTATTGAAAAAGTAGAAAATGCATTACCTCAAGTTCGTGATTTAGAAACATCAGACAAAGAGATGGATGAGTTAGCTGGTTTAGCTAAAGAAGCATTTAATAACTTAATGGATCTTGGAATGCAAGTAGATTCTAGATTTTCAGCAGAGATATTTAACAGTGCCAGTAGTATGTTAGGTCATGCTATTACGGCAAAAACTGCAAAAGTTAATAAAAAATTAAGAATGATTGATTTACAGTTGAAAAAAGCAGAATTAGAAAGAAAACTAAGTGTTCAATCAATGAAAGAAAATGGCTCAAGTGGTGAAAAAACTGACTTGGGTACTGGTAGTATTATGAATAGAGATGAACTTATCAAGATGATTCTCAGTAATAATGATGCTAATAATCCAGACAAAAATGATAAATAAATGTGAGTCACGGAACGCCAATTCCCACTCACTCTAACAGTTTATAAGGAACTATCAGCATGACTATTTATTATCTATACATCAAGACTCACGAAAATACTGGTCTTAAATACCTAGGTCAAACATCAAAAAAAGACCCGTTCAAATATAAAGGGTCAGGAGTTGATTGGAAACTTCATCTCAAAAATCACGGATCAAATCATCATACTGAAATACTATTAGAAACCACTAATAAAGAAGAACGTAATTGGTGGGGAAGATATTACAGCAAATTATACAACATTATCAATGCACAAGATGATTTTGGCAATAAAATATGGGCAAACAAAATTCCTGAAACTGGAGGTGGTGGAGGCTCTAGGTTTGGTCCAAATCCAAAAATTAGTGAGTTCATGAAAACCCATCATTCAACAATGTCAGATATTAAAAAGAAAGAATGGATTGACAATATATCAAAATCTAAGATTGGAAAGAATCAGCCAAATATTAGTCTATCTAAACTAGGAAAAAAACAACCAATCAGAAGTAAATTAATGAAAGGAAAACAATCTCCGTGGCTGATTGGACGAAGAAATGGAGAAACGTATACTAATAATAACCCAAATAGTAAATATAATATTATATATACTTGGGAAAACATATTAACTGGAGAAATCATTAAAATGAAACGACATGAATTTCAGAAAAAATTTAATATTCTTCCATCTAGCGTGTCAAATTTAATATCAAAACTTAGCAATAGTGCTGGTGGATGGAAGATAGTATAAACTAATCTAAATGATAAATAAGTAATAGATATAGGAATTAATATATGAAACTTCATTCATTTCGTAAGTATTTGGCAGAGAGCGTCAGAACTTATCACTATAAAATTAAAATCGCTGGTCAACCACCTAAAAATTGGTTGGATATGTTTTGCTATAATCTATCAAAATTTGACCCAGTTAAAATTAGTGATCCAAAAACTACTCCTATTCAGAAAGATCCATATGGATTCCCAGACTTAGAAAATCAAGCAATTACAATGATTGATGTTGAATTTAGATATCCAGCCATTGAACCAATGATTAAACAAGTTGCTCGGTTATTAAATTATGATGAAAATTTAGTTAGAATGGTTCAAGCTGATTATGATGATAGTATTAATCATGAAGCAGAACAATATGCAAATCAAGCTTCACATAGTCCAGTTCTAACTCATGAAGAATTAGAAGACAATGGTAAAGAAGCTAATAAGGCATATGGTGAACAATATATGTCTAGCGTATTCAAAGATTATAAGGCTGATAAAATTAAAATGGCTGGTCCACAAACCAAGCCGGCTGTAGACTCACGTAAATTTCCAGGAAATCAAAAGAGTCCTATGACAAAAGTACAAAGACAGCCTAAGCCACAAACCGGTGCCAGTCAAGGCACAAAATTCAAATAATTCAAAAGTCAAGGAAAAAACATGGATATCAAATCACTATGGCAAAAATTAGATCAGATCGCTGAAGCAACTGATCCTATCCCAGTTACAAAAGGACATTTTGCCGATAAAAAAGGTCAACCTAAGCCTTATCCAGCATTAAAAAACACTTCAACAGGTAAAGTTCGCGCTCACCCTAATGATCCCGACCCGGGTGTCACAGAAGGCATGCTGACCCACAGAGATTTTGAGAAACCGGACGACGCGGACGTCATGAAGATGGCCAAGCTGGCAGCTCGGGGATTATTGACTTATGCTGCCAAGACCAAAATGAATCCAGCCAACTTGCTTAAAAAAGACTACTATGCTCTGGCGGCAATGTTAGAAAAAGTAAATCCAAGTTTGTATGCCACCATCGACGGTCAGTTGAGCGATAATGATTATAATTGGCTTTATTTCAAAGCCGCTGATTTGGCCGCCAATGCGGCGGCCAAACAAGGTGTGTCGGAAGCCGAACAGACTATGAGTCGCGCTGCCAAAGGTAATGAAAAGTATGGTAAAGAAGGC
>CAZYEM010000388.1:0-2995 GCA_964646395.1 uncultured Bacteroides sp. | reverse complement strand
CGGTATTAACATGGCGAAATCAAACTCCTGGGTTTTGTATTCACCTGCTAATGTTTCGTAGTGAATTAGTCCATCTTCAACTTTTTTTACACCTGCTCTTTTAATCCATCTTACTTTATTTTCCGATAACACAGATTCTGCAAATATCTTAGTGGAAGTTATATATCCATTGCGTTTTACATAAGCTCCTGACATCCCGAAATCTCCAAGTTCATATTCATTGGTTATCCAGAACAATTCAGCTTTATCGCTTAGTTTTCTTTGTTTTAATTCATAGGCAATATTAAGAATGTATTCGAAAGCAGCACCTTGGCAAGTTGCCATTGGATGCCCTGTTCCAACTACAATTTTCTGTTTTTCGCCATTCTCTAATTTATTGAAAACTTTTTTAAGCTTTTCCCAGGCTTCGGAGGCATGAGAATAAGCACAAACGGATTCGGTAAAACCTTTAGGACCTAAACCTTCGGTAGCTTCAAAATTGAGTTTCGGACCGGTTGCATTTACCAGGAAATCATACTCAACTTTAAGCGATTCACCTATTTTGCCATCCATTGTGTATTCGGCCATAACATAAGGCTTTGCAGTTTTTTCATCGCCATTTGGATATATACTTACTGCTTTCGCCTGATGATAAATTACACCCCATTTTTTATAAACTTTTTCTAATGGGAATCTTACATCATCTACTTTCATTCTTCCAACACCTACCCAAATATTGGATGGTATCCATTGATAATAAGGGGAAGGACTAATTACGATTACATCATGTTTTTTCCCTAATTTCTTTTTAAGAAATGCCGTTGCAGTATGTCCTGCTATTCCGGCACCAAGTACAACTACTGTAGCCATAATATTAATTGATTTATTTCTTATTAATATTCTTTTGTTTTGATTTTAAAACAATGTAAAATTACACTTTTTTATTTAATATCAAATTTGATATAATAAAAATCATTTTATTTTTAATTTAAAAATTATTCCTTGAATTTTATACACTTTTAATGAACTTAAAAAATAAAAAAAATAATGATTATTGCTTTTTTTAATATTATATTTGTAAGCTGAAAAACATGACAGAGAACAAAGTATTAACAATTAAATTGATTTGACATGAGAAAAATTACCTTTCTTTTTTTATTGATGTTTGCAACAGTTAGTCTTTATTCGCAAAACTACAATATAAGTTTTGCTGCTAGCGGTGCATCCTCCACAATTACCAGTATTGAGGTAAACAACCTCACAAAAAACACATCATTAACCTTAAACGATGGAGATATTCTGCATTTGGGTTCTCTCGGAACTGAGAATTTAAATAAGAATACAGATTTTTTTCAGATTTATCCAAATCCAATGCAGGATAAGTCTGAAATATCATTTTATGCAAAGCAAACCGGAATTGGGAAACTCACTGTTTTTGAAATTACAGGCAAAAAAGTTTTACAACTTGAAAAAGATTTTTCAAAAGGAGTGCAGAAATATCATTTATCCGGTTTAAAACAAGGAGTTTATTTTATAAGCATTATGGGTGAAGGCTATTCTTATACTTCAAAACTGATAAGCAATAATACAGCTCAACCCGAATCTAAGTTAGTTTTTATTGGAGATGTCAATTCAGCAAATCCAGCTGCAAATCCAAAATCGACATCTACAACCATTGATATGGATTATACTAACGGGGATATCCTCTTATTTAAAGGAATCTCGGTATATAAAGGAATCAATGGAATTTACAAAACCATAGTTACAGATATCCCTACTTCAAGTAAAACTATAACATTTGATTTTGTTCAATGCAAGGATAATGATAACAATAGCTATGCAGTTGTAAAAATCGGGACTCAATTATGGATGGCAGAAAATCTGAAGACTACAAAATATAATGATAATAATCCGATTCCTCTCATTAGTGATTCAACAGTATGGGCCAATACATTAACACCTGCTTATTGCTGGTATGCCAATGATGTAGTTGCAAATAAGGATGTTTACGGTGCATTGTATAACTGGCATGCTGTAAATACAACAAAATTATGTCCTGCTGCATGGCATGTTGCTACTGATGCTGAATGGACAACATTAATCGGGTATTTAGGAGGTTCAACATCGGCAATGGGAAAAATGAAGGAAACAGGGCTATTACATTGGAATAGTCCTAATTATGGAGCCACAAATGAAAGTGGATTTACAGCGTTGCCCGGAGGTAGCCGGACTTATATAGGTATCTACAATGGATTGGGAAACTATGGAAGTTGGTGGAGTTCATCAGCAGAAGGCATTTATGACTCCTGGAGTCGGATGATTAACAACTTATCTGTTATCAGCGTTTCTATGACAAATGAAAATGGATTTTCGGTGAGATGTATAAAAGATTAGGTGTGAAATATTTATAAATAACAGATTAATAGAAAAGCCATTTTATATACATAGAGTGGCTTTTCTGTTTTTTTGAGTTTAATAATTAAAATTTT
Source organism: uncultured Bacteroides sp. (assembly GCA_964646395.1). Taxonomy (GTDB): domain Bacteria; phylum Bacteroidota; class Bacteroidia; order Bacteroidales; family JACABE01; genus JACABE01. The sequence goes on along the minus strand of CAZYEM010000388.1, from coordinate 527 downwards.
ATGAAGCAATTTGCTTTTTTATTTTTATATGATAATAATAATTAAAATATATAAAACTCGATAAAAATAATGCACCACCTATTCCAATATAAAGGATAGATAAATATTCTTTTGGTAAGGATGAATGCCTGAGTATGATTCCCATACTCATCATAATAACTACCATTATATAGGTTTGCCACGACATAAATGAAAAGAAACAGGATTTTAATCCTTTTGCTTTAATTCTTTCAATATTCTTATTGGCAAACTTTTTAAACTTGAATAAGGTAAATAGTATAGCCAGAATTACTCCTGCTATTAAAAAGAATATGATATATTTTCCTTCATAATTTAAAAGCCAGTGATATGCAAAGTTGCATAGCATTATTCCGACTGAAAACCACAATACACCGGCTAATATAAATAAAAAGGAGCTATTTATTGCAGGAGTAAAACGGTTAATTCTTTTGATTGTTTTCAATTTGTTTGTGATGTATTTAATGTTTTTATAGTTATTAAAAACATATTATTTAATTAAAAGTTTT
>CAZYEM010000387.1:0-3003 GCA_964646395.1 uncultured Bacteroides sp. | reverse complement strand
TATTGCCACGCTGGCTAATGGGAATAATATGGTTCTTTTTGCTCCACGTCGTTATGGCAAAACATCCTTGGTGTTCAAGGTAATGGAGCAACTAGAGGCAATGGGTTTTAGCTGTGTCTATTTCGATTTTCTTCCGGTTTATTCCATCGAATCTTTTATTGTTTCCTATATTAATGCCATCAGGAAAAAGCAAACCAATATTCAGCGGTTGGTAAAGCTAATATCCGCTGTGGCTAAGAATATCCGTCCAGTACTTAGCTTTGATAACTCAGGTAATCCGGAATTAAGTGTAAACTTTACTGAAAACCAGGTATCAGCTCAAACCTTGTCGGATGTACTTGATTTGCCTGAGAAATTAGCATCTTCGGGGAAAAAGACCATTGTATTTTTTGATGAATTTCAGGAAGTAACAAAATTGAATAAATATGGATTTGAAAACTTGCTGAGAAGTAAAATACAACAACAGCAACAAGTCAATTATTTATTTCTGGGAAGTAAAACCCATTTACTGAGCGAAATGTTCAACAACAAAAACAGGGCGTTTTATAATTCTGCCTTTCATTTACAGTTAGGTACGCTCCCTCATTTAGATACAATTGCTTATTTGCAGTCGAAATTTGAGTTGTCGGGTATTAAAATCGGAAATGAAGAAGCACTTTATCTGATTGAGCAGACAGGAGATATTCCCTATTACATACAATTACTGGCAGCCGAAATATGGCAATATATGATAACTTCACAAACCTTAGTAACAAAGGAGATTATTGATACTTCCGCCAGCCGTATTATAGAATTGAAGGAAGATTATTACCATGAATTATTTGATCGGCAGTCGGTAATGCAAAAAAAATTACTTATTGCTTTAACATACAGTGGAGAAAATGTTTTCTCTTCCGGTTTTACAAAACAATATCGTTTATCAGCAGCTTCAACTACTCAAAAATCTGTTTTATCCCTGATGGATAGTGGAATTATTGACAAAACCAACAATACCTATTTCATAAGCGATCCCTTCTTTAAAAGATATTTACGAAATTACGCTTTGTAGCGTTACGCCTCCAGGCGTAATTAAAAGAATTTTATATCTTAAATTGACTTTTAGCCTTTAGCTCTTAGCCGCTAGCAACAAGCCAACACTTGCACTGAGCGGAGTCGAAGTGTCCAACAGCCAATAGCCAACAGCCAACAGCCAACAAGCCAACAGCCAACAGCCAACAGCCAACAAGCCAAAAAAAACAACCATGCAAGAACTTAACAACCTTATTTCCTTTATCCGTTCCACTTTTCAGGAACCCAACGACTTTATTCCATTGCACGATCCCCGTTTTATAGGGAATGAAAAGAAATACATGATAGAATGTATAGATTCCAATTTTGTATCCAGTGTAGGAGAATTTGTAGGAAGATTTGAAAAAAGCTGTGCAGAATATTCAGGAGCCAAATATGCCATTGCAGCCATGAATGGAACGGCAGCCCTGCATATTGCCCTTCAGTTGGTGGGAGTAAAAAGAGACGATGAAGTAATTACCCAGTCATTAACTTTTATAGCCACCGCCAATGCCATCAGCTATACCGGAGCAAAACCCGTTTTTCTGGATGTAGATCGCGATACCATGGGACTCTCCCCAAAAGCTGTAGAAGCCTGGTTACAATCCAATGTAGAAATGCGTGAACAGCCAAAAGCCAACAGCCAACAAGCCAACAGCCAACAGCCTTACAACAAACACACCAATCGCCGTATAGCCGCCTGTGTTCCCATGCACACTTTCGGTCATCCTGTACATCTCGATGAGTTAGTGGAAGTCCTCAACCGATACAATATTCCATTGGTGGAAGACGCAGCAGAAAGTATCGGAAGTTACTATAAGGGCAAACATACCGGCACTTTTGGTAAATTCGGCATCTTCAGTTTCAATGGAAACAAAGTAATCACAACCGGTGGTGGAGGTATGATACTTACCGATGATGAAGAACTCGCAAAAATGGCAAAACACTTAACTACTCAGGCTAAAGTTCCGCATGCCTGGGAATTTAAGCACGACCATATAGGCTATAATTACCGCTTAACCAATGTAAATGCAGCATTGGGTTGTGCTCAGATGGAAACCATTGATCATTTACTGGGATTAAAAAGAGAACTAGCTGAAAAATATAAAGAATTCTTTAAAAATACTGAATTTGAATTCTTTGCTGAACCCGAAAACTGCAAAGCCAATTACTGGCTCAATGTAATTCTTACAAAAGACAAGGAACAAAGAGACAAAGTATTGGAATATACCAACAAAAACGGAGTAATGACCCGCCCGATATGGGAGCTGATGAACCGTTTGCCTATGTTTGCGGATTGCCAGACCGACAGCCTCGAAAACTCCATCTGGTTTGCCGACAGAGTGGTAAATATACCAAGTAGTGCGATTATTCCCGGATACAGAAAATAATATTGGAACACAGATGACACGGATGCAACTGATTTTAACAGATTTTTATTCAGTGTTAATCCGAATAATGTGTGTCACTCATGTTCTAATAAAAAACAATTAGACTAAAACCAAAAAATCAGAATACAGATAGCACAGATGCAACTGATTTTATCAGTCTTAATCCGTATAATCCGTGTCATCTGTGTTCTAAATCAAATCAGCTTAAACCTGTTCAATCTTTTTCACTTGTTGCGTAAGGAAGGAATTGGAATCCGTGTTTAAAATTTAAGGATTAATAAAAGCAAAAAAAATCAGTGAAAACCAGTTTAATCCGTGTCATCTGTGTTCTAATCAAAATGTTTCATCTGTGTTCTAATAAAAAAAATAAAAACTATGATAGATATTAGCAAATTTATTTCAGACCATATTACTTCCAGAAAAGAAAGTTTTTTCGCTAAAGACTTAGCGAGTTACAACAAACAACTTACCGAAGCAATTTCCGGTAAATCAGTATTAGTAATTGGTGGAGCCGGTACTATCGGTTCATCTTATATCCGTTCGGTACTTAAATATAATCCAAAAA
>CAZYEM010000386.1:0-3010 GCA_964646395.1 uncultured Bacteroides sp. | reverse complement strand
ATTGAAGAAAAAACGACCTTTACAGTGGTGTTGGAAGAAGAGACTATTGGTATTGAAGAAGTAGTTGCAATTGGTTATGGATCTGTAAAAAAGAGCGACTTAACCGGTTCTGTATCTTCAATTAAATCAGCTGAGTTAAATTCTATTCCAACCTTACGCCTGGACCAGGCATTAAAGGGAAAAATTTCAGGGCTACAGGCTATTGCTACTTCTTCTGCTCCGGGATCAGCAACTTCAATCAGAATAAGAGGAAGTAATTCAATTTCAGCAAATAATGAACCATTATATGTCATAGATGGCTTTATTGGCGGTTTTGATTTAAATGATATTAACGTTAATAACATTGAATCAATTGAAGTATTAAAAGATGCTTCGGCAACTGCAATTTATGGGTCGAGAGGGTCAAATGGTGTAATTTTGATAACTACAAAAAGGGGAAAAGAAGGAAAAACAAAAATATCTTATGATTCCTATTTTTCATATCAGTCCCCGTCTCGACTTTTACCTGTTCTGAATGCCAGTGAATTTGCTGCATATATGAATGAAGTCAGAGGAGTCCAAATGTTTCCCAATCCTACATCCTATGGTGAAGGGACAAACTGGCAAAAGGAAGTTTATCGTGAAAATGTGCCTATGACGAGTCATACACTATCCTTAGTCGGGGGAGATAAAAATCACAAGTATTTTATATCAGGTAATTATTTTAGCCAGGAAGGTATTTCAATAAACAGCAACCTGGAACGCTATCATTTCCAGATAAATACGGACCATATATTAACCCAAAAGCTGAAAGTAGGAAACTCCCTGTTTGTCAGCAGAAGGATGTACAAGCCTGGTGTTTTTGGAGCCGGAATAAAAAATATTGGAGGTTGGCAACCAACTTTACCTGTCAAAGATGGAGAAGGTAAATACACCATCCAGACTGAATTTGCCGAAGTTGATCCCGACAATCCGGTTGCAATTGCAATGTTAAGTATTGATAATACTACCACCAGTAAACTTTTAGGGACAATTTATGGTGAATATGAAATAATAAAAGGGTTAACCTATAAGTTAAATCTGGGTGCAAACTTAGAAAGTGGAAAGAGACAGAGATATTTACCTTCAACATTATACCTTCAACAGTCATATCAAGGTACAGCTACCGTTAATAACAATGAAACATTAGATATTATTATAGAGAATACATTAAATTTTATTAAGAATTTTGGGAAACACAACATAGGTGGACTCTTAGGATATACCAGGCAAAAAATCAATAGTACCTCAGGCATGGTTGAAACAAGAAAATTTGTTACTGATGCTTTTACCTATAATAATTTAGGTGCTGGAGCTGAAAGAACAAATGCCGGTTCGAATTCAACTGAACAGGGGTTAGAATCCTATTTATTCAGAACTAATTATGGGTATAATAACAAATATCTTTTTACCGCTTCAGCCAGACTAGATGGAGCATCTGTTTTTGCAGAAAATAATAAGTGGGCACTCTTCCCTTCGGCGGCATTTGCATGGAAGGCTGAAAATGAGGAATTTATTAAAAGGCTTCACATTTTTGACAACTTAAAGTTAAGAACCAGTTTTGGACTATTGGGGAATCCCGGTCTAAATCCCGGAGCCTCATTAAGTAAGCTTTCGCAAACCGGTAATAATTACATATTAGGGACAGATCAGCATGTGGTTTCAGGAATCGCTGCCAATACACTTGGTAACCCTGACCTGAAATGGGAGAGTACAACCCAGTTTGATATTGGTGTCGATGCAAGCTTTTTCAAACGACGTCTGCAAGTATCTCTTGATTATTATGATAAATTAACCAAAGATTTGTTAGTGGATGTCCCTCTTTTGTGGCTTACCAGTTTCGTAAGTGTGTTAACTAATTTTGGAACAATTTCAAATAAAGGAATCGAATTGTCACTCACCTCCATCAATATTGATAAAAAAGATTTCAAATGGGAAACAAATTTAAATATTTCGTCAAACAAAAATAGGATAGTCAGTATCATTGCTCCAGAAGGATACATTCTCAATAATACTTTTACATGGAGTGGTGCGTCCGGAATTATTAAGGAAGGAGAACCGATTGGAACTTTTTATGGTTTAGAAATGGATGGCATTTGGAATACCAAGGAAGAAATTACTGAATCAGGTTTAAGTGGTTTCTCTGTTTTTCCCGGAGGAAAACGTTATAAGGACTTGAATGGGGATAAAGTTATAAGCCCGACTTTAGATAATACAATAATTGGTCATGCTGATCCGGATTTTTATGGTGGTATCAGTAACAGATTTTCTTATAAAGCCTTTGATTTATATGTATATTTTTCTTTTGTATATGGCAATGAAATATATAATGAAACAGCAAGGATCATGGAGCAAGCAATGGACAACAACGTTTACCGCAAGTTTGTAAACCGTTGGACACCTGTCAATACCAGTACTGATATCCCATCCGTTCCAGGTATTGTAAGATCGATGAATGTTTCGAACTCAGGTTTTGTCGAAGATGGATCTTTTTTACGGTTGCAGGATATTCGTCTAACCTATAATGTCCCTGTTAAAAAAATAAATTGGATCACATCGGCACAAATTTTTATCGCAGGAAATAACTTGTTATTATTTGATAAATACAGTGGATACGATCCGGAGATTAACAGAGGATTCGATAATACCAAAAGAGGGTATGATCATTCGCAGGATCCTACGATAAAATCATCCACAATTGGATTAAAAATTGATTTTTAAAACATTTAAATTATTAATCATGAAACATTTATATAAAAAATTACTTATTGCCGGTTTACTGACTTGTATTATTTTTTCTTCCTGTGAAGATTTATTAACAGAAAATCCGAGTAGCTTTTTAACTCCTGAGAATTTCCCTAAAACGGAAAAGGATGCAATTGCTGCCACAAATGCAGCATATTCACGATTATTCAGTAGTCCCAGGGAAATATATTACGCTTTTGTAACCACCGATGAAGCCTTCCAGGGATATCATAATAAACGACCGCTA
>CAZYEM010000385.1:0-3014 GCA_964646395.1 uncultured Bacteroides sp. | reverse complement strand
GAGTGGATGAACCATCTGTAGATGCATCGTCCACAATGATCAACTCAAAGTCTTGGAACTTCTGATTTCGTATACTTTCAACACACTCGAAAAGATATCGACCATAATTAAAATTTGTCACAATGACTGAAATCTTAGGAGAACTCATGCTATGAAAGGAGAACGAATTACGGTTTGTGTTTTTGGACAGACTGCAGGATACGCAGGATTTGCGGGATGTGATTGGAAATCTGGTCCAGCTCTAGACTACGAGGAAACCGGTTATACGGTGGTAGGCTATGATAGTGACAGCTTCTTGAATGAGGCAATAAAGACGTGGAACCCAAACATTTTCGTCACGTTTGGTCCTTGGCAAAAATACACAACTCTGACATGTGCGCCATTCGACGTGCGTCAGAAGTGGGTTGACGGAACCAAATTTTCCAGTGAAGACCTTGGAAAATTTATCATGAAAAGGTACTTGGAGTTGACCCTGAACGTTAGCCAAGAATTTCCAAAGGTATCAATCTTCACGACCACATACAAGACGGGTACCCGAATTTTACGTCCATTGAACTCAATTATCGCGCAAACATACGACAATTGGGAGTGGATAATTGTGGATGACTCACCCGGCATGGAAAATTTTGACTTTATCCAATCGGTCATAACAGACCCAAGGATAAAAGTGTTCAAACCTCACATTACTTCTGGCCGCATTGGCGAGGTAAAAAAATGGGCTAGTGCTTTGGCCAGTGGAACTATTTTGGTAGAAATAGACCATGATGATGAATTTACAAATACTTGCTTGGAGCTGATTGTAAAAGCATTTAAAATGTACCCCAACGCTGGTTTTGCATACACTGACTGTTGTGAAGTGTGGGAAAGTACTGGGGAAAATTTCGAATATGCCTCAGATTGGGGCCTTGGTTTTGGGTCCTATCGTGATGAAGAATACAATGGCAAGACATACCGTGTTACAAATTACCCCGATATAAATTCAAAAACGATAAGACACATTGTGGGTTGCCCAAATCATGCAAGGGCATGGAGGAAGAATCTTTTTGATGCAATAGGAGGTTTTAACCCAGATATACATGTGGCTGATGACTACGATCTTATGCTTAGAACCTTTCTTACCACCAGGATGGTTCATATCAAGAAGTTTGGATACATCCAGTACAAAAGCCACAACTCACAGACCGTTGTTCGTAATCGTGAAATACAACGATTAGTCAGATACTTGAGGGAATACTACGATCCGGCTATTCACAACAGGTGCTTGCAATTGAATGATCCTGACATCGTGTGGGTGGAAAAAGAAAAAAAGAGCAACATTGAAATTGGAAAACCAAAAGATTTTATGTCACTGAGTTTGAACTATCCATACCCATGACATGCGTCTGGTAGCTTGATGCAAACATACTTGAGTAGTCCCAAAACTGGCCTTCAATATCAGACTGTCCAGGATTTTGGATGCAGGCCAGTTCATTTGGAGCAAAACACTGGCCTCTATTTTGGAACCACCGTACCATATACCAGTCAATGGCCTCAAACTCGTTAGAAAAATTGAGGAGGTCTGCTTCACTTTCAAGTTTTAACTCTTGTAGAATTTTGTTTAGGCCTTGTCTTGAATAAGCTACAGCATGGTTACAAAGGCCTGTCTTTACTCTGACTAGATTTTTTGAGAAATGTAAAGCTGGTAAGTAGTGGTATCCATGGACAAAATAGGCTCCAAGATAAAAGAGGTCCCAATCTTTTGGCAACTCAGACCAGCCTTGTAAAAGTTTTTTGTTTGTCCACTCAGCGCCTCGGTGGAAAAGAAAATCATCCTCTAGTATGAGTGTGTTGGCACACCCAGACTTTAAGGCTTCTAACATCAGGGTGTAGTGGGCCAACGCGCAACTGGCCTGTGCATTGGCTTTTCTAGACAGGGACCCCAGCAAACAAAGTTGTGGTTCATGACGTATTACCTTGTCTGCGATTCCTAAGCTTTCAAACTGTTGCAAGCAATTTTTCCATCGGTCTTTACGATGCCCCAAGTTGATGCAGTAAATCCTGTCAAGATTTTTTAAAAACTCCACTAATTACTAGAACCAGATTCCACAGCTAACAGGCGATTTGATAGTGTCGTGATTTGAACCTGTTGTTCCTTGACGGCTTCAATAAGGTAAGGAACTATGCGGGTGTAATCAATTGCTCTTGCATCTTCGCAGTCATCCGACAATTTCCATTTGGAAATAATCTCTGGGATAATTTTCTCTACGTCTTGAGCAATAAGACCCACGATTGGAACATTGAGTTCATAACCATCTCTTCGGCTATTTACAAATTCGTTCCACTCGTACACTACGCCGTCAAGTTGGGTTATTTTCTGTAGTGAGTTAGTTAATGGGCGAATATTTTTCTTGAAACGAGCATCAGATGATGTTACGAATGAACTAGCATGGGCGTTTCCATTAACATCTAAAGTATAAGCTGGTGAAGAAGTTGCAATTCCAACCCTTATGTTAGTAACCCACATCATCAATGTCTCTTGAGCATAAAAAGCAAGATTCAATGTGCTATATAAGTAAGATTGCCCACTAGCATTATTTAAATATGATTGTCCATTTGCATTTCGGTAAGCAATATCATTACCAGCATAACTAATAGTACCTCCGCTGTTAATTTCAAGAGGATTACCAGCAACCGTTGTTCCAATTCCTATTTTACCTGCATTATCATAAATTGCTGAATTGCCAAGTGTTGAGCTTGAAGTGAATTTTGGAACATAACCTGTTGTGCCAGATACTCCACCTCCTGATGGACCTTGGGCGCCGATGGGGCCGATGTTGCCAATGGGGCCAATGGGGCCAATGGGGCCAATGGGGCCGATGTTGCCAATGGGGCCAATGGGGCCAATGGGGCCAATGGGGCCTTGGAAGCCTTGGGCGCCGATGGGGCCAATGGGGCCGATGGGGCCGATGGGGCCGATGGGGCCGATGTTACCAATATTGCCAATGGGGCCGATGGGGCCGATGGGGCCAGTGGCG
>CAZYEM010000384.1:0-3058 GCA_964646395.1 uncultured Bacteroides sp. | reverse complement strand
AAGATTGATATAAATCAGTAAACAATATTATATTACAAACGTTTCTTTTTCGTTATAAAAATGCAGGCATAGGTTTTGTAATAATATTCAAAGGGTTATATTAAAACATAGTTTGTAATTGATTTGTAACCAAAAATCATAAAATGATAAAAAAAATCACAATAGGTCTTTTCCTTTTAATCTCTTTTGCATTGAATGCACAAACTGTTGATAATTTTGCTACAGCAAAAGATAAAGCAACAAAAGAAAATAAAAAGATACTGCTCTTCTTTTCGGGTTCCGACTGGTGTGCTCCTTGTATTAAGTTTAAAGTTAATTTCATTAATTCTACTCAATTTCAAACCTATACTGCCGATAAATTGATTGTATTTAATGCCGATTTCCCACGTTTAAAGAAAAATGCACTATCAAAAGAAAAAACCAAAGAAAACGAAGCTCTTGCAGAAGAATACAATAAAAAAGGTCAGTTTCCTTTAGTACTTTTGTTAAGTTGGGATGGTAAAATACTGAAACAATGGAATGGTTGTCCGTCTGAAACTATCGAGGAATTTATCAAAGCACTTGAATAGTAATGTTGTATAAGCAAGTTTTAAAGTTAATGGGCAACCGGTTTGAGATTTCAGTTTTACATGAAAATGAAGAACGGGCTAATGAACTTATTTCAATTGCGATACTGGAAATTCAGCGAATAGAAAAGATACTTACCACGTTTTCTGAAGATAGCGTATGCAGTAAAATCAACTTTAATGCAGGAATTAATGCGGTGGAAGTATCGGATGAAGTTTTTAATTTAATTGATCGTTGTCAGAAATTATCGGAACTTACTCAAGGTGCTTTTGATATAACGTATGGCGGAATCGATAAAAGATTCTGGAATTTCGATGTAAACATGAAAGAATTACCCGATAAAAACGAAGCCCAAAAATCTGTAGCATTAATTAATTATAAGAATTTGATATTGAACAGGGAAAACAAAACTGTATATTTAAAAAACAAAGGTATGCGTATTGGTTTTGGAGGAATTGGTAAAGGATATGCAGCCGAAATGGCAAAAAACAGTTTAAAATTAAACGGTGTTGAAAATGGAATTGTAAATGCTGCCGGCGATTTATGTTGCTGGGGATATCAGGAAAATGGAAAACCCTGGACTGTTGGTATTGCTGATCCAAATCTTCAAAATCCCATTTTTTCATCTTTATACATTACAAACACTTCTGTTGCAACTTCAGGAAACTACGAAAAATTTGCAACCATCAATGGTAAAAGATATTCACATACTATTGATCCAAAAACGGGATTTCCGGTTTCGGGAATAAAAAGTGTTACCATTATTACTGAAAATGCAGAATTAGCCGATGCTTTAACCACGCCGGTTATGGTAATGGGAAAAACAGTCGGTTTAAATCTGATAAATCAGATGAAACAGATTGCTTGTATTATAATTGATGACAACAACAAAATCTATACTTCAAATAACATAAATATTTTAAAATGAAATATCTGACAATTATATTAATTTTTATGGCTTTAACATCGTGCAGCAGTGTTAAAGAATATCAGAAGTCAAAAATAAATGATTCTGAAATGGAATTATCATCGAGAAAATCAGAAAAATATGAGAACAGCTTTTTAATGTACAGAGAAGCAGCTTCGGGAGCAAATGGCGGAAAAACCGGTGGTGGTTGTGGTTGTAATTAATCAGTAATAAGAAGTTAAAAATGAAAAAAGTAATATTAACAGCCTCTATGCTGGCTTTGCTTTTCATTAATTTAAAAGCACAAAACAAAAACAATACAGATAGTTCAACTTATAAAAGTCGCAAATTAAAAGTTGAAGAAGTAAATTTCGTTTCCGGTTATTATCAGCAAGATGGGAATAATTCGGCTGTGACAGGAGGTGTTGGTACCGAAAAACTTACTGATATTGCCAATTCTATTGATTTAAAATTATCGCGCACCGATAAAAAGAATAATATTCATAATCTTAGTTTCGAATTAGGTGTTGATACCTATACTTCAGCCTCTTCAGACAAAATTGATCCATCTACTGTTTCCTCAGCTTCAAGCAGAGATTTAAGAGTATATCCATCGGCAAATTACAGTTTTAATAATACGGACAAAAACTTTACATTAGGTGGTGGCATATCATTTTCAATGGAATATGATTATACTTCTATCGGAAGTTCGCTAAGTTTTTCAAAGTCATCAAAAGATAACAACAGAGAATTTTCAGTAAAAGCAAGTGCTTTTCTCGATACCTGGAAAGTTATTTTACCCATAGAACTGCGTGCTCCGGGTTATAATATTCCGGGTTTAAAAAAGAAAGCTCCATCCGATACCAAACCGCGAAATTCATACAATCTTGGTTTTGAATTATCGCAGGTAATTAACAGAAACTTACAAATGGCTTTTTTGTTAGATTTGGCTTATCAGGATGGTTTACTGGCAACGAGTTATCAGCGGGTATATTTTAATGATGGATCTGTAAAGATTGAAAACCTGCCTTCATCTCGTTTTAAAGTTCCATTTGGTATAAGAGCCAATTACTTTTTGGGCGATCGTATGGTTTTGCGAAGTTATTATCGCTATTATATTGACAATTGGAAAATTAATGCTCATACCTTTAGTGTTGAACCACATTATAAACTTACTCCCTTCAAATCAATTGGGTTGTCGTATCGGTTTTATGTTCAGGAAGGGACAGAATATTTTAAACCCATCAATCAGCATGCTGTTACAGATGAGTTTTATTCCAGCGACTATGATTTGTCCTCATTCAACAGCAATATGATAGGTTTAAACACTAAATTTACTGATGCTAACAAAGGTTTGTTGGGAATTAAAAAACTCAATACCATCGAACTCAGATATGGATATTATACCAGAAATACCGGATTAAAGTCTCATATCGTATCCTTGTTATTTAAGTTTAAATAGTAAACGGGACTTCTAAAAATTGCTTTTTCTTCGTTGAACTTCAATTTTTAAAATCTTCATTTACATAAGTAAACTGCGGTTTTAAAAATCTTGTTCGCCTCAAAAAATCTAATTTTTAGAAC
>CAZYEM010000383.1:0-3060 GCA_964646395.1 uncultured Bacteroides sp. | reverse complement strand
GTTTTCCCAATCTCTAATATCATTAGATAAATCTACTTCTTCTGCCGTCCAAAAAGCTGCTTGATGTTGTTTATAAAATTCCCATATGTCGTTATGTTCGATAGGGAAGATAACGAATCTGTCATTGTTTGGTTCTAATATTTTTTCTTTCATATTAATTAATTTGTTGTTGGTTTTTTTCTTTTCTCTTGTCTAACAAGTCCTTGATTCTCTGTCTATTTCTTTCTTCGGTTTGTTCTTCTAAACCTAAGAATGTTACTGAACTTTCAGTATCAATCTCCAACATACCGTTATCAAATTTACAATTCTCGAACACAACACCATCATCACCAATACGGGATTTAGTTATTGCTATCGTTGCTAATTTCATTTCTTTTTGTTGTAGAGATTTTGCCACGGAAATAATTACGTGACCTACTTGAGCTTTCTTAATAGAACCCCCCATTTGGTCAGTTGTTACAACATCTGACGATATTGAACTTCTATTACCCTGAGTTGCTGTCCACCCTACCAAGTCAAGTTCGTGACACATAGATTCAAAACCTCTCATCACAGACCCTTCAGATTTCCATTCATCCCCCAAGTTTTTATCAGGAACTACACAATCAATGTAGTCCAATAATACCATATCAATTTTGTTTCCTTCAGAAATCATTTTTCTAATTTGATTCTTAATTTGCATCATTGTTACGGTGTCAGATGGAAGTTTTTTAAGTATAAGTTCATTAGGCATTTTCTCCTTAATCTCTTGAACTTTAACCATAACTTCATCCTTTTTTAAAGACAATTCATCCGGATGAATTTTTGTCCATAATGTAATGTGTTTACGTTGGATAATCTTTGGGTTATCCTCAAAGAATATTTGTAAAACATTATATCCCAAATTAAATGCGTGATTTGAGATTTTTGTAAGTAAAGTAGATTTACCTACACCTGTTGGTGCTAAAATAACACCGATTTCACCTTTAGCAAGACCTCCTTTTAAGAGTCTATCTATACCCGGAATACCCATTGGTATTGGATGACGATAATCCTCATTTAGAACATCATCTAAGTTACTAAAAACACTTTCCGTTCCCTTATCGTGTTCCCCCACTTGTAATGCTTTACTTACCATTTCCTCTAATGTGTCGTAACTCTCAAATTCACCAGTATCGATGATTTTTTGAGCTTTAACCATTACTTTCTGTAACTCCTGTTGCTTACAGAACTTCATTGATTTTTCTTGTACAAATTCTGCACCCTCAAGAGTAGATTCCTTAACTTTTGTAAGGGTATCAATAATGATTTTTGCCGCCAGAGGTTGTTGTATCTCAGATTTTGTGATTTGTTCTAATGTGTCAAAGGTTGGTGTATGTTCGTATTTTGTATAATACTCTTTAATCATTTGAATGATTAGTTTAAAGTATTTATTTTCAAAATAACTTGTTTCAATCACATCGATAATAGACCTTGAGAAATCTTTGTCGATAATGATTTGGTTTAATAATTGTATCTGAAAGGTACTACCTAGATACTCGAAATTTTTGTTTGACGCCATATATTTTTTCTTTTAGTGTAATAATAAATACTACACACTTAAGGTAACTTCTAGATATTTTTTTGTTAAATTTTTAGATGAAAAAATGTCAGTTAAGTTCATCAACAAGTTTTTTAGGTGTGGGCGTACATCCACAGTATATCTTATCTTTGGAGGGTACACTTTAGCGTCCACCTGTCTATGACAAATTGTCACATCATTTTGTTTGATGAAGATGTTAAAGTACTCCGGACCATCAGTGTAAGACGTTTCCAAAATAGCCGGATTGTTAATAATTTCGTACATATTGTCCGTCATATACGTTACGGTTTTCAATGATAATTGAGTATGAATGTCGTCTTTAAATTCACGAAGTAATTCATAAAGTTCCAATGAGTTTTTTGCCTCACTGTTGAACTCTCTCACGTTAAAAAATCTCTGCACAATGATGTTATCATTTACCATCATTAAGAATTCTAATTTTACCGATTCTTGGTCTTTCATAGTTTTAATTAATTGTTTTTAAAATTTCTTTTTTCTTTTCTTGTTAGTTTTAAAAAGGGTCTAACAAAATTAACCCACGCGTCATCCCCTTTTGGTAGATACTTAAAAAACCCATCTTCCATCATCATCTTAATAAGTCCTCTATGACCCCTCCCATCAGGGTCTAAAGTTTCCCTATAATATAATTCAACAAGTTCTTTAGCATCGTCACTAATTAAAGGATTTGATAAATTTATGATTTTTTCATTAATAACAAAATATTCATCACCATAAACCCCACTTTTAGTTTTACCTGATAACAAATTTTGTAATGTTTTGTTATCCTTATTCTCCTTCAGAAGGATTTCTGCCTTTTCTAAAATATCGGTAAACGAAACCGGTTTTTCAAGTAGCTCAGGAAAAAACTTAATAAGTGTTTTCTCACCCAACCCATATATCCCATCAATATTATCCGACTTATCCCCCGATAAAATTTTATAAGTTCTAATGTTTTCGTGAGGAAATTCGTAAAAATCACATTTAATTTTACTTCCAAGAGTGTAAGTCTCTTTAGTTCTTGGATAATAAACCGACACCTTATCGGAAATAAGTTGGGTAAGGTCTTTATCCCCTGAATAGATGGTTTTTTGTTCGTTCTCCGAGATTTGGCAATAGTAAGCAATCAAATCATCCGCTTCGTTATTATCTACGTTGATTTGTCTTACATAACAGTCCTCCAAGTATTGTTTAATTCTTTCTTTCTGCTCAGTGAAAGAATCTAACTTATACTCGTTGTCTCTGTCTCTACGTTGTTCTTTGTATTGGGGATAAATAAGTTTGCGAGTTGAAGAGTTATCATCACCATCCCACATAACAACAACCTTATCAAAGTTTTGTTCATCTATGAATCGTCTAATGGTGTTCACAAAGTGCCATAAGGCACCTATGTGTTTACCATTGTGATAATAATCTTTAACTCCGTGAAATCCAATTTTTACTAAATTGTTTCCGTCAACCAAAAGTGTTTTAGTCACTTGTTTTTGTTTGTATTCGTTACT
>CAZYEM010000382.1:0-3078 GCA_964646395.1 uncultured Bacteroides sp. | reverse complement strand
CTATGTTGATCAATGCTTTACTCCTGATACGTTGGTCTATACAGAGAATGGTCCTTCACCAATTTCCACCATTCTACCTGGTGAGAAAGTTCTGACAAGTGATAATACATATCATCGTGTTCTGAAGCAGGTCATTCATTCGTATCAGGGAATGATGTGGTCTATTCAGCTAGAGGGACATCCTCTGCCTGTGAGAGTCACAGAGGAGCATCCTATTCTCTCGGTAAAGTCAAGGGGCGAATCTCTTACTACGATTCATGCGCAACTTCAGGCTAATCTGATCGAGAAGGATTATCATGAGGTGAAAGAACTCTCAGTAGGTGATTTTGTTCTGTTTCCAGGAGATGTATATGTTCGTATTCAGATGATGCAGCGTGTTGAATACGAAGGTCCAGTCCATGATTTTGAGATTGATGGTCCTCATGACTACACTGTCGCACACCTTGGTATTGCTCATAACGGAGGAGGCAAGAGAAATGGGTCATTCGCCATGTATTTGGAGCCGTGGCATGCGGATGTGGAGGACTTCTTGAAGCTGAAACTTAACACGGGATCGGAAGAGGAGCGTTGCCGTGATTTGTTCTATGGTTTGTGGATTCCCGACTTATTTATGGAGCGTGTAGAGAAGAACACGCATTGGACGCTCTTCTGCCCTTCAGAAGCGCCTGGTC
Organism: uncultured Bacteroides sp.; assembly: GCA_964646395.1. Classification (GTDB taxonomy): domain Bacteria; phylum Bacteroidota; class Bacteroidia; order Bacteroidales; family JACABE01; genus JACABE01. The sequence goes on along the minus strand of CAZYEM010000382.1, from coordinate 2,407 downwards.
TATCCGATGTGTATGGTGATGAATTTAAGGCACTATATGAAAGATATGAGGCGGAGGGACGCGGACGTAAACAGGTGGAGGCACAGAAGCTCTGGTTCAAGGTACTAGACGCACAGATTGAAACGGGTACGCCTTATCTGTTGTACAAGGATGCTGCGAACATGAAATCGAATCAGAAGAATGTGGGAACGATTAAATCGTCCAATTTATGCACAGAGATCATAGAATATTCGTCACCTACCGAGACGGCTGTCTGTAATTTGGCATCGCTTGCGCTTCCCTCCTATGTCGATGCCAAGAAACGTATCTTTGACTTTGAGAAGCTTCGTCAGGTGGTAAAGGTCGCAACGAAGAATCTGAATCGCGTCATTGACATTAATTATTATCCAACGCCTGAGACGAAGACATCGAATATGAGACATCGTCCAGTAGGTCTGGGTGTACAAGGATTGGCGGATGTCTTTGCGCTTCTGCGCATGCCGTGGGAGTCAGAGAAGGCAGCTGACTTGAATCAGCGCATCTTTGAGCACATCTATTATGCGGCGGTGGAAGCCTCATCCGAGATTGCGATAGAGGAGGGACCCTATTCTACGTACGAAGGCTCTCCGATATCACAGGGCATCTTTCAATACGATATGTGGTCAGTTACACCATTGACGGAAGTAGATAGCACATTGGATTGGGCTCAGCTCAAGGAGAAGGTAAAGAAGAATGGAGTGCGAAATTCGTTATTGGTGGCGCCGATGCCAACAGCGTCTACGTCACAAATTCTGGGCTTTAATGAATGTATTGAGTCGTTTACCAGTAACATTTACACACGTCGAACCCTAGCAGGTGAATTTATTATTGTGAACAAGTATTTGTTACAGGATTTGAAGAAGTTGGACTTGTGGAATGAGATGATGAAGCAACAAATTATTTCACGAAATGGATCGGTACAGGGTATTGATCAGATTCCTGAGGCGATTCAGAAGTTGTATAAGACATCATGGGAGCTGAAGCAAAAAGTGTTGATTGACATGGCGGCTCGTCGTGGAGCCTTTATTTGTCAGTCGCAGAGTTTAAATCTATTTGTGGCGGATCCAAATTATGCGAAGTTGACATCGATGCACTTTTATGCGTGGAAGCAAGGACTGAAGACGGGTATCTATTATTTGAGAACCCGATCGCCTGTCATGGCACAGAAATTCACGATTGATCCTGATCTTCAGAAGGCAGCTGAGAAATCAGAAATGATGCGACTCTTGAAAAAGAATAGTGAAGAAGAGTGTACGATGTGTGGATCCTAATCCATTGAATCCGGATGTAAAGATGAAGTAAAACATACGAAATTAATGAGAAGATACGATAGGATGAAACTCTCAGGACAACAATATCAATTTAATCAATTAAAAGAAGAAATTCATATGGCACTGGCACGTAATACGTTTCCTAGTACTATTTTTAATACAGTCAATAATATTGTACGTGTGATCAATGCGATTCGTCAAACGCGAGGGATACACTGGGCTCGCACTGTACAGGATAATGGGCAACCGGTTTTCACACCGATTGAACAGCAGCGATATACTGAATTATTACAGCCTTATGTTCCTGCCATTCTCGAATTTTTTGAAGATCCGATACCACACGGTTTACAGAAAGGTGGAGAAAATCCACTCCCAGCAACAGTGAATGCACCACTACCAGCAACGGTGAATGCACCACTACCAGCAACAGTGAAAGCACCAGTACCAGCTGAAGCAACAGTCGTACCAGTCGCACCAGTGCCAACAACAGTACCAGCTGAAGCAACAGTACCAGCTGAAGCAACAGCAACAGTCGCAACAGCCGCAACAGCACCAGTACCAGCTGAAGCAACAGCAACAGTCGCAACAGCACCAGCTGAAGCACCAGCAACAGTCGCAACACCAATGCCAGTAAGCCTCATGGCAATGTCAGGAGCGCCAGGAGCACCAGGAGTGCCAGGAGCGTCAGGAGCAGTGCCAGTAAGCCTCATGGCAATTCCAACACCAGTGACAGAACCAATACAAGAACCAGAACCAGAGGAACCCTCTAAAGTATCACAACAATATGATTCGTTAAAGAGTGGTTTATCAGATAAAATAAAAAGTATTGATTTAAGCACTTTTACACCCGATATATTATTTGATAAAGTCATGTCTACCTTTCAACGTGTCAATCGTAGTATGAATGAAAAGATGGATGCTATTCACTATGAAAAGGAACTAGATAAGAAGCCAGACATTCCAATTGCAGGAATCCCAATTCCACCACGCTTTATTGTTTTTCTTATTTATTACATATTGGATATCACACGTATTGCGGTAAACGTAAGTGGAAATGAAACGGGGCGTAAGTTATTATCGATTCTCATAGCGATCTTGGATCTAGTGCGTGGAGATTG
>CAZYEM010000381.1:0-3080 GCA_964646395.1 uncultured Bacteroides sp. | reverse complement strand
GAACTAGCTGTATGGCAGTAGATTTTGAAAAAAGATTACCGAAGCTTTAATATCAAAATCCCATTAGCCTTTTCTGACTAATGGGATTTTTGTGATGGGGGATTTCTGCTAAAAGACTGATTGTTATATAAGACTTTTGTTTTGTAACATTATTGTTTGTTTGTTTATTGATAGCTTCACGTTTTTGCTTCTTTTATATAAAATCGTAATTATTATTGCTGTTAAAATTGTTAATCCTCTAAAAACATTCGCTTTTACATCCCCTAGTGCAGAATTGTCAACTTCAAATAAGCTCCATGAAAGATTCATTAAAGTATGTGTAAAAATTGCAACCCATAAATTATAATTCCATTCTACATACAGCCATGCAAAAAAGATGGCTCCCGAAAACGTAATCATAAATATTCCTAGCAACTCACTAATATTCTGACTTTGATATAAATGTCCGAAAGCGAATACGAATGCACCAAAAAGTACGGAAGGTATAAAACCCAAATTTGTATTTTTGAATAATTGGCCAAAAAGAAAACCCCTGAAATACAGTTCTTCCATAAAACCAGCAACAATAGTTCCAGCAATTAAATATTCAAAATCAATATTTTGGTTGAATTTAAAAAAGAAAAAACTACCTAAAAACATGGGCAATGTAAATAATAAACTAGTCCATATTGCAGTCAAAATACTTGATGAAAGTCCAAGACTTTTAAAAATATTAGTAGTTTTGTCAATTAAAATTGTTCCTAAGAAAATTGGAATTCCAATTATAAAATAGGTTAACACATAACTAATCAATCCTTGTTGGGTAATTTTGTCTAGAACAACTTTTATAGGTTTAAAAGTTGAAAACAGAAAATAGTAAGTCGCAAAACTTAAAAAAACAAGAAGAATTACTTTAAATGTTTTGTTTGTTTTCATTATTTTTCCCTTTCTGATTTACGCAGATAAAATCCTGATTAATAATATTGGAAACATTGATATTCAAGTAAACAAAAATACAATTGCTTCATTAGTCAATGCAAATTTAGTAATTTGTTTTTAAAACGCTTAAAATTCCTGTTTTTTTTGATCTGCAGATACCCTGAAAAATAATTGTTTGATAAAGGATTCGCAAAAAAATTATCCGGTTTGCGATGCTTTCGTAAACATATAATCCAAAATTCCATCAGTTAAATTAACTAATGGGATTTTGACGAAAGAAAAACAGCTATACGATTGAATGTTAGCGACCTTTTTTCACTCTATCATAAAGTTGGCAAACATATCTATCATGACACCAATAAATGCAATACTTACACCAAAGATAAAAAGATGGAGGGTTTTATTGTAAAATATCTCAGCTTTTTCTCTCGGATATTTCATTTGCAGCACTCTATTTAACACTATGATGAGGCATATTATCCCAATTAAAATACAAATCCCGATTATATAGGAAGCCAGATTACCCAAAGAACTGTCGGATTTCACAAATGAAGTAGCGAAATTTAGGATAAAACCTAAAATGATACCTGTTGCTGTTACCATAGGTTGACGGTATGCATGAATTTTGTCGTCCATATTTTGCATGTTTTGTTTTTTAAATTATTTTCCTTACAAAGATAAGATTCTTGTCGTTACTGAAATTTAATTTAAAACAAAAATCTATCACATCTTTACTGCAGGTAATTCTTAACTTCCTCAGCAGCCATTAAACCACTTGCCATTGCATGGTCTATGGTTGGAATTCCTAAACAAAGCATTAAAACTAAAATCCCATTACGGGACTTCCCGAAAAAGCTTTTTCCTTTATTGAACTTCAATTTTTACTTCATCCCAAATTATCGGGATTACGGTTTTTTTTACTTATACATTTTTTAATATTAATATTCGATTATATTTTAAATGCAAATGAAAGCATGGGAAGTAAATGCCATTGCGGGCCAAATGCATAGTTGCCATAGCATAGTTTATAACCTGCTTCTATTCTGCAAGTCTGTTCTCTGGAAATATAGGTTAAGCCCAAGTTGTTTTCCATAAAATAATTTTCGGAAGTATTGGTAAAAACAAAATTATCAATATTAAAATTCCAGCCAATTCTTGAAATAATTATACCTCTTGCATTAATTCCAAAATCGATTTCGGGTTGATGATAGAATACGGCAAATCTTGGATAGAAATAAGGAAGATCAATTGTAGTTCTTGAATCAAGATCCCCAAACATGATAGCAAATTTAAAACCAGCATAAATACTTAGCAATAAATTATTTAATGGTTTGTATGATATCACTATTTTATTATTTATACTTATCATATCCGGAATATCGAATTCAGGCGAAATTAATCCTCCGGTTCCTTCCATTGCAACTGTTCGCATAAATGGAGAAGGATAAAAAAGTCCATGTTGAGTTGCAATAATTAGTCCTTTATAATTGCCCCAGTACTTTTTAATTTTAATAGTTGGCATAAGAAAGCTTTTGATAAGATGCGATGAAATTTCACAATTATCAGTTAATCCATATCTTGATTCATCAAAAATTCCAAGTTCAAATCTGTGTTTTGGTATTGTAATGGCAGTTTCTGCAGTCCAATATTTAAATTGCAAACTGTCTTGTGCATTCAAATTATTACAAAGCAAGGTTATTGTGAATACAACTAAATATTTTTTCATTTTTAATTATTTAGACAATTTAAAATAAACACTTAAAGGTGCATGATCAGATTGTTGATTTGCATCCTGATGCGTAACCACTGTATTATCAATCCAGGTTTTGTTTGTAAATAAATAATCGAGTGTACGATCCCAGAAATGTAACGGTCTGGTAGTATGTGTAAAATATTTATATTGATTTTGTAAATATAAATTAGTTGGAACTGCAGATTTATATTTTGAATATAAAGGGTTTAACCATTCGGTTTCGGGTGTGTAGTTACAACCTTCCTTATGTAACATTACACCTGTGGTATTATGAAAACTTTCTCCGGCACAAATATCCTGAATGCAATAATCGATAGTATCTGAATAAGGAGGTAATGTATTTAAATCGCCTCCGGCAACAAAAATACCGCCCAGGTTATTAATCCTGTCCAGTTCATTTTCAAACTGA
>CAZYEM010000380.1:0-3080 GCA_964646395.1 uncultured Bacteroides sp. | reverse complement strand
AGGCACCGCAATGTTCAGCTTCCAATTATATTTTCTATTTTCGAAAGGCGTAATAGATGGCACAGAATCGAGTTCAAGATGAATATTATTGTACAGGACGTACGCAAGAGTCGTGTCGAAAACAATATTTATCTGAACATAGAGATTTAAAATATGTAAGAGTGCCTGGTGATGGAAATTGTTTTTTTCGATCCATTGCAGCGTATTATAGAAGAGAAAATAAATACCTTGATCATGTTCATCCTGGAATTGTTAATCCTAGAAGATATCATCAATTACGTAGATATATTGTACAACAATTAGGATTACAAATAGAGAGGGAGAATTATTTGCAGGGTACACTGAAGGCTCTTTATAATGATCCTAAGAAATATAGAAAAATGAGGAATAAAAATGGAGAGATTAGTATTAAAAAAATTTTATCTAAACTTGCTCGGCAATGTGTATGGAAAGTACCAGCATTTGACATGATGGTAGAACGTGTTCCAATTATTTTAAATATTAATTTAATTATATATAAGGTAGAAGGTGATAGCTCACAGTATTATGTTACAAAATCGGTTTATACACCATATGATGGAGCACCTGTGCCTACTACCATTTCTATCTTTTTAGAAAGTAATCATTATGGACTTGTTTTTCCAGCGAAAGACGCACGAAATGCTATGAGAGAAAGCTTTGATCAAGGTGAAAATGAGAGCGATGATGAAAAAGAGGATGATGAGAGTGATGAGAGTGACGATGATGAGAGTGATGAGAGTGACGATGAGGATGAAGCCACTAGAGCATTAATAGCAGAAATGATAGCACAAAATGAACGTAATGCAGAAAATGCACGTAAAGCTTCACGTAATGCAAAACCATCTGTTGCACGTAATCTATCACGTAAGGCATCATACAATAATATTGCTGAAATAGAAAGACAATTTGCTGCTTTGGAGATGGAGGCAAAACCATCTGTTGCACGTAATCTATCACGTAAGGCATCATACAATAATATTGCTGAAATAGAAAGACAATTTGCTGCTTTGGAGATGAAGGCGAAATCATCTGCAGCACGTAATGCAGCACGTAATGTTTCACGCAAGGCATCACGCAATTCATCGGCTCTTAACAACGCCAGTAGACAATTAATATATCAACTTTATAATGAAAACGAAAAAGCGTTACACCAATCTAGTAAAAATAATAAGATTGCTTCATTGCGAGAGCAAATTCGTCAATTAGAATCAGCAAGTGTCAGAAGAAAACCAAGTGTAGCTCAAAGACCCATAGCTCCATCACTTTATAATCAGCGAAATATATCACTTCGTAATCGGCAAAATAATGCGGTAGATTGTGACAAATTATTAGCTCCTCAATTAAGAGAATATTTAAAAGCACGAGGGTATATTGGACCACCACCTCTTCGTAATATAAAAAAGCCAGAATTACTCAGCATGTGCAGGAAATTATAAAAATAAATTCATGTCTGCAGATGATCATCCAAGAGATGCGAAGTCATTTATAAATATTTACATATCTTCTTTGAATACTATTGCTATAGCATTCAACGTGGATTGTATTTGGTAAGAAGCATTTCAAAAGCGTACCATTATGATTTTTTATAATCCATATCGCGTCTTTGTTGCATCATAATTACGAAGGTATAGCGGATACAATATTAGATGGCAATCCAGGTCCTTCTAAATTGACAGCACGTATGACAATATCATAGGAATCACCGTTGATTAATCCACCGATAATCACTGGAGAATTTGCTGTTCGTGTTGGGAAATAGTTTAAACCACGATCTACCGAATATTCGTAATATATAATGGGCGAAGATCCCACAGAAGTGGGAGGAGTAAAATTAACCGTTAATGCCGTATTTCCAGAGGGGCTGGAACAGGAGCCGTAGAGGGAGGAATGAATGAAATACCGAATGTTCCACCTTGATTAATCGTTGTTGTCCCCTCTAACGTTCGATAATATTCCGTTTGCGCACCTGGCACAAAGGTTACATATCGTGAAGAATTCCCATCTGAATTCTGAGGATTATTAATTAATCGTTGCCCATCCACATTCTGTTGATACAGATTGCGGGCGTAATTTTTATTCTGAAGCCTCTGAATAATGACACGACTGTCAAAATTCCGATTCGACATTTCTATCTATACTATCTTAAAATAATTTGATAGATTATTTTAAAATATGATAAAAAATAGCCGCATAAAAGCAAGTTACATATACATATGGAACGGTGGAGCATCGGATGCTTCCTTCTTTTTCAGAAAGAGGGTCATGTGTTCTTTCTTCACAGTAAAGGGGAGAGCAAAGTCCTTGATATAGAAGGGAAGATCAGGAGAATTATACATGCGGAGCATGTTTACTTTTTGTGTAATTTGTTCAATGCTTCGTTTCAGTTCACGGACGCCTTTCTCTTCGTTCGCATACTCTTGAATGACGGCAGTGAGAATGTCTGTGGAAATGGTAATCTTTTCCACTAGATTCACTTCTTTTAAGGCGATGGGCAACAAATAGTTCTCCGCAATCACCGTTTTCTGTTTCAAATCATAACCCTTGAGTTCAATCACCATCATGCGATCGAGTAGAACCTTATCAATCTTATTGATATCATTCGCTGAAAACACAAACATGACTTTGCTTAAATCAATGGGGACACCTGACAAGTATTTGTCTTCAAAATCAGCGTGTTGAACAGGATCCGTCAAATGAATCAGTAAATTCATGACTTCCTCACCCTTTGATGTCTGTGAAATCTTATCCACTTCATCAAACATCAGAACGGTGCTCATGGATTTGGAGGCAACAAGAGAATTGACAATCTTTCCGCAATGAGACGATTCATAGACCAATTGATGACCAGTATAGGTGCTTGCATCTGAATCGCCACCGAGGGAAATGAATTGGAAGGGCCATCCCAGTGCTTTTGCAATTCCATTTTTAATCAGTGATGTTTTACCAATGCCAGGTGGACCCGTCAGAAGAAGACAGAGTCCACGTCCATCAGGATTCGCAATCTTGGTACTGATGAACTGCATGATTTGTAATTTGGATTCTTCTTGTCCATAGATCGC
>CAZYEM010000379.1:0-3082 GCA_964646395.1 uncultured Bacteroides sp. | reverse complement strand
TGCAGCCAAAAGTATTGCTAATATAGCTGAAAATTTAGCTGATGATGCAGTTAAGACGAGTACGTCATTAGTTAAAACAGGTGTTGAAATTTCTGAGCACGCTGCTCTGCGAATGACAGAAAGGGGAATAACTCAAAAGATGGTTGAAACAGGACTCTCTAAAGGAGTTAAATATTTTGACCCTAAAAACGGAACTTTTAATTATGTACTTAAAAATGGGTTTGCTTCAGGAAAAGATTTGCTTATAGGTACAAACACATTAACAGGAAAAGTAACAACAGTTTTGAGAGGAAACAATTTAGTTAAATCAAGATTTATACTTCAATAACAGTATGGAAATTTTGGAAAAAATATTAGTAGATAAAGCAAATAGGAAACAGCTTATTTGCAAATTTCAAGAGATAGTTTGGAATGATGATAATGCGAGTGAATTATTATTAGAACTTGCATATGATTTGGATTTTTACGAACCTAATGAGGAATGGCGTAAAGAAGATCCAAGCTACTACGGGGAAGAACGATTAGAACAGGAAATAAAAATAGTGATACAAAAATTACAAGATCAAAGCCCGATTTAATTGAACATGAGAAAATACTTATACTTTATAACAGTAACGTTATTTTTTGTGGTGAGTGTAAATGCCATGAACAACAATTCATTTGATGTAAGTGAAGTATTTGTTACTAAAAGAGAAAGTTATTTTTTTGCAGTTGAAATCTTAAAAAATCAAACACCCAATCCGTTTGCTTCAATAAAGGCAAAGCAACGCTATATGACACTTTCGAAAGGATTATTTGATGAAATACACGAAGCCGTGGATACCATTCAATACTATCATGCATTATTAAATACAAAGACAAAAAAGATAATACAATTACTTCCTGTTGAAACAGACAATGAATACAAAGTTGATCCGGTTGTTTTTGCATTGAGTGTTGATCCATTAAGTGATAATTATCCTAATATTAGCCCTTATGCTTATTGTGCGTGGAATCCGGTGATGTTGGTGGATCCTGATGGAAACAAACCTGTATTTTACAAAGTTTTAGAGTTAAGGGGTCAAGCAAAAGCTGGTGTTAGCAGAGCTGGTAGTTCATGGAATTATGGAAGTTACACAATTTCTCCGATTTATGATGCAAATAATAAAAATCTAATAGGATTTAATGCAGGTCGTGCCGGAGCAGATGGAAATTTCAGGACAGAATATCAGATGGATGCAGGCGATATAGGCGAATTTACAAAAAACATTGGTTCATATACAGCTGCTGCAAACCTAGCATATACAAACGGAGAACCCAATATGGATTATATGATGTTGGGGCAAAATATTGCAGAAGGCAATGCTTCAGGTAGTTTAGGTAATCTTGCTGATGCATGGGTAAGTGCAGTGAAAGATCCGGAATTTTGGGCTAAAATGATATTTTCACTCGGTGTATCTGCAGTTAATATATCAACTAATAATATTAATAGTATAGTATCCAATGCAAGTAAAGGAACGGGCAATTTTGGGGTAGGGACAGCTTCTGTAAGTGAAGCCAATACTGCTGGTGCAAAATGGGTTGGTGAAGGGTCTCGGGTTTCTTCAAATGGGAAAACATGGATTAGTGCTGATGGCACAAGACAATATAGACCTCCAACAATTAAGTCAAGGTCTGGAAGATATCAAGCAAATTTTCAATCAAGAAATGGCACAAGTGGTGAATGGACAAATAATGGACATCTTGATATTAAATAATAAAAAATAGTTATATGAAAGCAGAAATTAAATATTTAAATAGCCCTGATATATATGATTTAGAATTGTATATACCAAAAGAAAAAGATAATTTTGGATTTCTTTTAGAGTTAGAAATAGGTATTCTTAATAAAGAAGGAGGCGATTTGTTTAATGTAATGGTTTGTACACCTAAATGGTTTAGCGAAAATTATAAAAGTGTAAAAATAATTTTTGGGATGCATTTTATTTTTATGTTTGAATATGAATATACGATTTTATACAATATGATTTTAAATTATATTAATAATATTGAAGAAGAAACATGGGATGGAATAGCTTTAAAATTAAGCTATCTTGGCAAGTGGGAGTTTGAAGACTATAAACCTTTTAAAGAGTAGTGTTTTAAAGTATATTTTCAAAAATAATAATCAAAAAAGCAGAAACAATTAAAACAATAGAATATGAAAAGAATCTTAGTATTAATTGTAGCATTAATGTAATGAAGAAACAATTAATTATAATACTAATCATTTTCATCCATTTGTCCTCATACGGACAAAAGGAAAATGATTCATCTGTGCATAGTTTTTACAAAGCATTCACTGCCCTGCAAAATATGCTTGAAGGCAAAGACAGCCTTGATTATGAAAAGGCAGTTTTTATTACCGAAAATGCCTATCACAATAATTATTTTAAGTATGATGATTTTAAGCAATTGCTCGATTTTCATACTTATATGATAAAAGCTTATGCAGAAGATGTAAGAACACAATATAAAGAGAAATATAAGACACTAAAACCCTGGGAGCAAACCTATTTTAAATCGAATACAGACAATTGGGCAATATTTAAGTATATTACTGATACTGCTTTTTTTACGTATAATAAAAAAGTTTATTACAAACAACCATACGCTTATACATATCAAGACCCTTACGGTAGTGATAATTGGGAAAACACACAAGTATTATATTTATTACTGAGCAATGAGAAACAAGGCAATTGTTATGCTTTAGCAAGTTTATTTAAAATATTTTCAGACCGATTAAAATCAGATGCACGATTAACCGTTACTCCACACCATATCTATATACAAAACCGCAATCAGCGGGGAGGATTTTGTAATATAGAACTGGCAAGCAAAACCTTTCCGGGCGATGGCAGCATACAAACATTAACTTATACTACCACAACTGCTGTAAAAAACGGCATGGCACAGCGAATGCTAAACAACAAACAAGCAGTAGCTTTAAATCTGATATATCTTGCCAAAGCATATCAGCATAAATATAAAGACAATACCAACGACTTTCTGCTGCAATGTGCAGAATTGGCAATTAAACACGACAGCCTTTCGATGAATG
>CAZYEM010000378.1:0-3100 GCA_964646395.1 uncultured Bacteroides sp. | reverse complement strand
TCGCAAAAAACATCGATATAATCGGCAAGATCTTCGGCAGCTACCATCGGTATCATTTCATTGATAATCAAATCGACATATTCGGATTGTTTACCTTTATATTCCAAAGGAACAGCATGAGCTCCCAAAAAAGTAGATTTTATTGTTAGAGGACTTATTTTTTTTAATTTCCTGATAACTCTCAGCATTTTAAGTTCATCTTCGGTACTTAAACCATAACCGCTTTTGATTTCAACAGCTCCAGTTCCATAAGATATAATTTCGCTTAGTCTTTCCATTGCACTCTCAACCAATTCATCTTCAGAAGCAGCATGTAAGCGGGCGGAAGAGTTGAGAATACCTCCTCCGCGTTTGGCTATTTCCTCATACGACAAACCTTTGATTTTATCTATATATTCAATTTCACGACTTCCGGCATAAACCAAATGGGTGTGAGAATCACAGAATGATGGGAAAACCATTTTGTCAGTGGCGTCAACGGTTTTAAACTCTTTTGCTTCAATAGCTTTATTTAAAGAAATTTGGTTTTCCATTGATCCGAATGCTGCAATTTTATCGCCTTCAATAAAAAGCCAGGCATTTTTTATGGTTTTCAGTCCCGACATTTCTTTGCCTTTGCGAAGCAATGAGGGTTTGTCTTCAATCTGAACCAGTTCTTTGATATTTTTAATTAATATTGCCATATTATCAATGTTTTATGCAATGCATTTTGCGACTACGAAAGTAGAAAAAAATATTTAAACCAAATGCTGATTTATAGAAAAATTAATTGAGTAAATGAATAATTGAAGGAGGTTAACTTGTTCAGATGCGTGCCAAAGGTTTTTGGATACTTGCAAAAGGCTGTCCATATTGGGGTCAGAGTTATTCTAAGAAGTAATGTAAATTAAGCATATAATTTACTAAATATAAAAAGGAAGAATTTAATATCTGTAACACCTCTTAAATTATCTTTAAACCCTTTAATTGAGGTTGGTTCGTGCTTAGTTTAGTGTATAGCCGTCATAACCTGAATATAGTTGAATTGCAGCTAATTCTGAAAGTAGATAAGAAAAAAAACTTACGGATAGCTACCCAACAGTCATGGATATGGATAAATATGCTTACGGATAGCCAGTCTGTAAAGTAAGGTTTTGATAAAACGTTATTGGGAAGTGTATTCAATTGTTTTTTTATTGGTTTTGGAGATAATTCTGATTGTTTGCAAAAAATCAAATTGATGGATATTTTCATAATTTATAATATTTAACTTTTCTTTATAATAATTTTATCGTTTTGCTTGTTACTTTTGCAACGATGAAAAGAATAATAACCTATCTGTTCAGCTTTTTTGCTATCCTGCTTTTTCTGGCTTCTTCTACCGGAATCAGTTTTGTTATTCATCATTGTTCAGATAATCATACCAGTGAGTTTCATCTTTTTGCCTCAGATTACCAATGCGATCACGAAAAAAGCGAATGTGGATGTAATTCATCAACTGATGAAGATCACGAAACAGAGGATTGCAAAATAAACAACCAACAAAAATGCTGCTCAAATACAAAAGGTTATTTTAAAGTTACCGATAATTATGATTTTTCCCGTTATGAGTTCAATTTTAATGCCTTATTACAAACAGAAGTAAGTCGATGTACTATTTCTGACCAATCACAATTATTTATTAATTATCATTTCATATATTATAGTCCGCCCTTACTGCTTAGCGGACAGGATATATTGATACACAATTCACAGCTTATTATTTGATTTTTTAAGTAAGAATTTACTTAAAACTAAATCTGGTATTTTATTTATATCAGGTATGTTTTTATTTTTTTTCACTTAAATAGAATCAAATGAACAAAATACTTAAATATTCAATATTTATGGCTATGCTTTTAATAGTAATGCAAGGCCATGCTCAAGCACCTGAAGTGATAAAAGGTGTAGTTTTGGAGTACAATAATAGTAAATTAGTTGCAGTTCCTTATGCCAATGTATTCTGGCTCGAAACTCACAAAGGAATTACAACCGATGATAAAGGAAACTTTATAATTGAAAAGCCTGAAAAAAATCCTTCACATCTAGTTATTAGCTATGTAGGTTATAAAAATGATACCATTCTGATTTCAAGAGAAAGAAAGGAAATCAAGATTATTTTAACCAATAATACCGAATTACCTGAAGTTATTATTTCCGGTGGCATGGAAGGTGCTTATATTTCGAGGTTAAAACCAATTAAAACAGAAGTAATTACACAAGCTGGATTAAATAAGCTGGCTTGCTGTAATCTTTCCGAAAGTTTCGAAAACAGTGCTACTGTAGATGTAGGTTACTCTGATGCAGTTTCTGGTGCCAAACAAATACAAATGCTCGGGCTTGCCGGAATTTACAGCCAGCTGATGTGGGAAAATATTCCATTTCTTCGGGGTTTATCATCATCTTTCGGATTAAGTTATGTGCCGGGTTCATGGATGGAATCCATTCAGATTTCCAAAGGGACATCTTCTGTAATCAATGGATACGAATCGGTTACCGGACAAATAAATGTGGAATACAAAAAACCACAGACGGCCAAACCTTTCTTTCTGAACTATTATATAAGTTCTGAATTAAAAAATGAACTAAATATATTTTCTACCCATAAAATCAATAAAAATCTTAGCACTATGCTGATGGGACATGGTAGTTTTATGGGAACAAAATGGGATGAAAACAACGATGGTTTCATGGATCAACCTAAACTTAACCAGATTAATCTGTTTAACCGCTGGGCTTATGAAGGTGAAGGCTATCATTCTATTTTAGGCTTTAATTTTGTAAATGAAAATCGTGATGGTGGACAAATGGATTATGATGATAATATCCACCGAAATGACACCATTAAATATGGAATTGGAATTAAAAATCAGAGATTTCAGTTGTTTACCAAAAATGGATTTGAAATTAAAGGGATGGACGAAACAAGTATCGGAATTCAGGCTGCTGCTACTTATCACAAACAGGATGCATATTTTGGATTGGCTAACTACAACGGAATCCAGAAAAGTTTGTATCTGAATGCTATTTTCCAATCGGAATTATCTCATCAGCATCTTTATAGTTTTGGATTTAGCTATCA
>CAZYEM010000377.1:0-3120 GCA_964646395.1 uncultured Bacteroides sp. | reverse complement strand
AAAGCCGGAAAATAAATTTACTTTCCGGCTTTAATTTTTACAGATAGCATTTAAAACTATTTCTTTAAATAATAATTGATGGCTTTACCCGACAAAACAACCTCAGCGGAATCCTGATTTAAATTAAGATTACCGATTATCACATCATTAAGGTTAAGTTTTGAGTTTTTGCCTCTTGATTTAAAATTCAGTTCTGCTATTGTATTGGATTTATCTACAAATAGTTCGGATTTTGTACCTGAATAATTTAAGGTTTTAATATTGCAATTTTTCAAACCAATATTCATAAATTCCTGAGAAAAACTTCTATATCCAGAACTAAATATAATATTATCATCAATAGTTTTAATAGTAAGCGTATCATTCTGAAATCCGGTAAAATCAGCGTGAACCCCATTTGTTAATATATTTATAACCTCTGGTGGAATGCAAATTTTAACATCAGGAATATTAGCAATTCTTGAATAGCCTTCTTTATTAACAATACTTATGTAAAGCGTATCATTGCTGAAATTAGTTTTACAGCTATCGGTATTTCTCGGATCTGTAAATGCTTCAATTTTAAATTGTTTTCCTGCCATTACTTCGTAAGTAACGTCCCGATAGCCATTTAACACTAAATATTTAAAAGACTGAATGTTATCAATTTTTAATTCTGTATATATTGCATTTTCTGAATCATTATTGGGATGATAAGTTGATTTTACAACCTGTGTAATCAAAAGTATCACGATTGCAATCCCGAAAAGGATGAGAATTATATTGCTGGTTTTTAATGTTTTCATATATTTCTGGTATTATTTGATTTTATAAATTCTGTATAAAAATTCTCAATTTCCTGTATACTGATATTTAGGATTTTCATATTCTTCAGGAAAACAGGGAGTTCGTTTTCCAGAAACTGTTGTTTACGAAAAACACTCACTTTTTCCTTTGCATCAAGTGACACAAAGAAACCAATTCCACGTTTATTGTATATAATTTCCCTGTTTTGCAAAAACTCATAGGATCGCATAGCCGTATTTGGATTAACTTCCAGTTCAACAGCAAGTTCGCGCACAGAAGGAATCTTTTCGTCCGGTTTCCAGTTTTCTAACAATATTTTTTCGCAAACGAATTCTGCTATCTGCAAATATATGGCTTGCGGTTCTTTAAATTCCATGATTATTTTATTTTTAAATTTGTTAAACCTGTTTTTCGTTTAATTTAAAATAGGATGCTACCCAAACCAAAGGGAAGCCAATGTAGAGTAAGCACTTCATTATAGTACTAAAATAAACGGGAGGAACTAAATTTGAACTATGATTAAAAAACACATCACCATAATTTAAATTTGGAATATCGTGGAAAACGATACTTATAGTCAGATTATTAATTAATTGAAGAATAATGAGAATTACAAATATTGAAAATCCGGTTTTGATGATAGCCGCTTTCTTAAAGATTAATGAACCAATCAAAAATAAACTTTGTAAAAGGAACAATGTGCTATAAAATGTATAGTATTTAAAGAAATGAGTTACATAATACAGTATGGCAAAATCCTGAAATAAAATAATTTCCACTGATAAAACAATCAGTAAATAAACCAGACTGAATATTATTACATTAATTATAAAAGCCACCAAAATTCTTTCAAATGCAGAAACAGGAAGCAAAAGATTACCGGTTTCGGGAGCTCTTTTACCTAAGTAAGAAAACCAATTGCTGCTTAATAAAAAGGCCGATGGAAAAATGAAAAACATATAAAATCCAAATCTTACATCAAATTTCAATTGATTATGTCCAACTGCAATTAATGAAATGATGTCTAAAATCAGCAATACCGCAAAAATCAATACAGCTCCCATCAGAAATAATTTCAGGTTTTTAGAGGTTTGTTCTTTGAACAAAAGTCCGAAACGTTTTAAACTAAACACTCCATTCATAACTAACTAATATTTATTTTGTTAAACAAATCCTTCATTCTTTTTTTATCAGCAAAAGTGGCATGAAAAAGCATTTCAATATCCAGTTTGCTGTCTTCATTTTTGTCATTCTCAACTACTGCCCAATGACCTCTTAATCCATTTTCGGAATAGAAAATCTTTTCTTCTGTTTCGTTTTGTGATAAAACTTTAAAACATAGTTTTTCAGTAATCTTTTCGATTGGCTCACTGATAATAACATCCTGCTGGTCGAGTATGGTTATTGAATCTATCAGATTATCAAGATCGCGAACCTGATGGGTAGAAATAATCACACATTTGTTTTCATCAATAGCTCCTGCCATAATCTTTCTGAACTGACTTTTACTTGGAATATCCAAGCCATTGGTTGGTTCATCCATTATTAAAAGTTTGGTATTACATGCTAAACCAAAGGCAATTAATACTTTTTTCTTTTGCCCATAAGACAAACTGTTAAGTTTTTCATTGTCGTTAATTTCAAATTCGCTTAAATACTCATTAAACTGGCTTTCGTTGAAATTTGGATAAAATACAGAATAAATTTCCTTAAATTTCTGAATACTGAAATCGGGTAATGTAAATTCCTCAAAAAGGAAATAAATGTCCTGCAACATACTGGGTTTACGATTCGCCGGCTTATAACCCAAGGTTTTTATTTCTCCTCCATCAGGAAATAATAAACCCGAAATCAATTTGAGCAACGTTGTTTTACCTGCTCCGTTTTTCCCCAACAAACCATGAATTCGCCCTTCGCTAAGCTGTAAATTCAAATTATTGAATAACGGCTTCTTCTTTTTGTAGCTAAATGCTAAATCATTAATTTCTATCATTTTAAACTATTTTTATTGTTATAGTGCACTATCGTATTAATACACTGCAAATATACAACAGAAAATTACAAAACAAAGAATTATTTTGTTAATTTTAAAAATAATTTGTAACTAAATGATATTTAATGTAATAATTTTTAATTATTTTATAGAATCACGAAAAAAAATTATTGATTTATTTAAGACTAATCAGAGTTATTCCATCTCCGCCACGCTCAACATGCTGATCCTTTATCTCTTTAACTTCAGAAACACTTCGAAGATATTCGCGGATTACATGACGCAAAATTCCATTACCCTTTCCATGTAAAATCGTTAATTCATACACACTTAATAAAATA
>CAZYEM010000376.1:2636-3121 GCA_964646395.1 uncultured Bacteroides sp. | reverse complement strand
GAAAATGTAAAGAATAAAATAGTTGCTAAAAAATGTGCTAAAAACTGGATAAGTATAAACTCGTTTGCAGTATGCTGATGTTTTATAGGGTTCTCCTTTGTTCCTGAATTGAAAGGATGAGAATGAACTATGGTTATTCCATTAATAATGTGGGTATGAGTAAATAATGTTATACTTCCGTAATACCCTAAAAAGAGTATTAATAAAAAGAACCTCATTATTTTTTTAACCCAGTGTTTCAAATTTTGTAATTTTTTGTGCAAAGATAATAATTATTTAGAATCATTCTAAAGAAAAATTAGCATTGGTATGAATTCCATTTCTTTCATTAATAAGCTGGCATCAGAACTAAATTCTTTGTTTTTATTATCAGTCATTTCTAATGTTATTTTAACTTGTTGATAATGTTTGTATAAATGCATAAATCAAATAAAATTTTTCATTTTGCAGCATTATTAAATTAACATTGCAAAAGTAATTCACAC
>CAZYEM010000376.1:0-2626 GCA_964646395.1 uncultured Bacteroides sp. | reverse complement strand
GTAGTTTACGCTATAAAGGTGTACAATCGTTAAATATGATGAATTATTAAAAGAAGCCTCATTACTAATAATGATGATAATGCTATTATTACATTGTATCTACTGAAATATAATTATTTACAACTGCATAAATAGTTAATCCAGAAACCGATTTGATTCCAGTTTTCTGCGAAATGTTTTTTCGGTGTGTGATTACTGTATTAATACTGATGTTCAGTTTATCAGCTATTTCTTTATTTGCATTCCCATTAACCAATAATTTCAACACTTCAATTTCTCTTTCACTTAAGGTTTCATTTTGTGCCAATTGATTATGCAATGGATTTTCGAGATTAAGCATTTTCTGAATCAATGCATTAATTTCACTCGGTGTTTCATTAATATATATGATACCTTCAAAAAGAGAAAGCAATTGCTGGTCGATGTGATTATAAACAACGCCTAACCAATGTGTGCTGCAAAATTCTTTTTGGATACTCAGAAAATCTTTGGTAATATTTTGTATTAAATTAGGGTTTATAATAACAATAGCTGCATTATATCTTAAATTGAGCTGATGCATTTCATTCAGATTATTAGCCAAATGAATAACACAGGTATTATTTGAATTGTTTAAAATCTTAGTTAGTCCTTCAACTATTATTTGTGAAGTTTCGCAAATGATGATATTGACTATTTTCCTGTTCATTTTATAATCCTATGTTTTCCATTTTCTCAACCAACGGAATTAAAATTGTATCTTCTATCTGAGAATGAATATTTAAATCGTATTCGAGTTCAAAAAGGCAGAAAAGTAAATTCCTTCTTAGTTGCTGATCATTTTCGACTGGAAGGTATTTAATAAGCAAGTTTTTAAGGTCAGTAAGTTTTTCCTCAATATCATTATGATGTTCCCTGTATTCTACTACAGAATAATTACTTAAGGTATAATTACTGTCTTTATCCGTTAGTTGTGCATCTAAATTAAGCACATAAGGAAAAACAACATTGTTTTCATATTCAAGATGTTCAGTAACTTCAACAAAATAATTGGTAAAAAACTTTTCAAGCATCAATATTTCGGTATGCGAATTAATCTTATATATTTCTTTAATATATTCCTGAATTCTGGGATATATTTCTTTTACATAATATTTGTGGCTGTTGCCTAAATATTTTATAATTGATTGTATGTCTTTTGAAACATATTCTGCACTCTTATTTGGTTTAAATCCATTAAATAAATTGGCGATGCATAAGAAAAGGTGACTGCTGATATTGTTTTCATTACAAATCTGATCAATGGTTTTCTCATGAACTTCAAGCTTTATTTCAAAATGTTCAAACATCAGCATTAGGTATGGATTATTGATTATAATCTCTGAAGTTTTCATTTCAGGTAAAACAAACATTTTATTTAAAAGATGCATGATTATGGATTTTAGTAAACAGTTTCAAAAATACAAAAAATTACAAACAAAAAACTATCCTTTCCCTATCAGAAATGAAATTGTTTATTATTCAAAACAGATAAAGAACTTTTTTGGCTCATTAAAATATAACTATTAATTATTTTCAGGAAAAATAATTCAGAAAAAAACAAATCGGTGATGACATTATTTACTTAATTATCTGAATGATTACCGATAAAATATACTCAACACCAATGGCTATAACCAGAAACCCTATTATTCTTGAAAGTGCATTTAAACCTGATGCTCCAAGAAATTTTAAAATAATATTTGAGCTTCTTAGTATAAAAAAGATAAGAACAGAAATCGATAACATGGCTGTAGTTAACACAAGCATTTCCATCATATTATTATATTCCTGATTATAGGTAATCAGCAACGAAATAGTACCGGGACCTGCAAGCATTGGAATTGCTAAGGGAGTTAATGTTATGTCAGAGCGCTTGGATGCATCTTCTTCCATCGATTTCTTCATCCCTTTATGTTTGGTAAAACTACCTGTAAGCAAGGCAAAACCTGAAGTTGTAATAATCATACCTCCTGCTATTTTTAAAGATTGAATACTTATTCCGAAAAAACTCAGTAAATATTTACCCAAAAAGAAAGATATCAGAAGTATAACAAAGACATTTAGTGAAGTATATAAAGCTATATTTTTTATTTCCTTAGGAGATTTTTCTCTTGTTAAACTCAAAAAAACAGGTACCGTTCCCAAAGGATTCATAATTGAAAATAATGCTGCTACGGCTAGAAAATATAAATTCATTTTTTATTGCAAAATTAAACATTTAATTTATAAAGTTCTAAATTCCTATTTTAATAAAATATTAAAAAGTTATTTGCAACAACGCAAAAGCCTTTTCTATAAATAAAATAAACATTAGTTTGATATACAGTTATTATAACTAATCTTATTCAATTAAAAAATACTTTATAATGAACTTGAACCAATTAAACTATACAAGGTATTAAATAACATTTTTTAAAACTTAAAGCAAACAGAGCAGAAATAGAATTATTTAAAACCAATCTGATTAACTTAATCGACAATATTAAAGAAGAGGAGGCACCTCGACTTCGTTAGGTGACCTATTATCGACTTCGCTCGGTGAGCTGTAATTGGGACACCGAGCGAAGTCGAGGTGAGAAATAATTACCGGTAAAAACCGAGGTGA
>CAZYEM010000375.1:0-3123 GCA_964646395.1 uncultured Bacteroides sp. | reverse complement strand
TGGATAAAAAGTGCCCAAACCAGATTTCCCTTTACTGTTCGCCACGCTTTTATCCAAACCTATAATGGCCTATCACTACAAATAAGGGGGTACAACATACGTTACCTGTTACAAGAGCCGCTTATTGAAAAAATAACAGATGTTAGCCAATCTTTTAAGGTTCAGAGGCACATTGTTGCCAGGACACTATCAGCTCAAAAAGCTTGGACCATGTTGGATAGCAACCAAGTTAAAATGACTGGAAAGGGAGTTCGGGTTGGTGTACTCGATTCCGGTATTGACTATCATCATCCTGATTTCCTGGATAGTGGTGGTAAGCCTTCTCGTATTAAAGGAGGAAAGGATTTTGGGGATAAAGATGATGACTATTATGATTATGGAGGAACCTTCAAACCTGGTTTCTATCCTCATGGCACTGCTGTAGCTGGAGTTATAGCGGGAAACAATCTGAAGGATCCACTCCGAAAAGGAATGGCTCCTGATAGTGATTTATTAATTTACAAGATTTATTCCGATAAAGATGGATCAGGCAATGGTGACGAAATCATGGCTTCCATTGAACAAGCTATCACCGATCGCTGCCAAATTTTAAATTTATCCCTTGGGAATGCTTATCCAGCCAAATCAATTGACCCAGAAAATCCTCTCTATATCTCTATCAGTCAAGCTACTAAAGCCGGGATACTCTTTGTATGTGCTGCCGGAAACCAAGGATCAAGGTCTAACAATGGAGATTACACAATTATCGTTCCTAGTATTTATGAGCCTACTCTATCGGTAGCTGGTACGGACGATCGAATGAATGTAATCCTACCCCTTGTTTATCCTGACCAAACTATCCAGAAAATCAGTTGCAACAAAATGGCATATACCCCTCCTTTCCCAATAGGTACAGAAGATATTGGTTTAGTTGATTGCGGATTTGGTGGAGTTGGGGACTTTCGAAAAGTCGATGTCAAAGGAAAGATAGCCTTGGTCTCCCGAGGTCCAAAAACAAAAGCAATATCTCTCAAAGAAAAAAACCTAAATGCTAAAAATGCAGGAGCTATCGGTGTTATCACCTATAATTACGAGGATGAACCTTTAAGGGGTTACTTGCTGGAGGGATACGATAAACCTCATGAACTAAAGCTATTACCCAATGCTGAATTGAGCGGTATCAATGGGACAATAGTTAAGTCAGCTCTTAGTCAAGGAGCCACTTTGAAGCTTCCTCAGGAACATGTGGTAACTCTTTATGATAAATCTTCTGCAGGACCTTGTTTAAGCGGAGATGAAGGAATTTTTAAACCAGATGTCTGTACTCCTGCCAAGCAGGTAAGCTCTTCTATCATGTCCACCAATCAAAATAAGGTAAAAATTGATTATCCCTATGGGGAATCAGATGGTACTTCACTAGCTTGTCCAGCAGCTTCTGGGGTGATAGCCCTGATCAAACAAGCTCATCCCGAATTTACTCCTCTGGATTTGAAGGCAATTATTATGAATTCTGCTGATATCATCAAAAATCCGTATAGTGGTATCCCCTTTTCCTATATCAATCAGGGGTCTGGCCAGATAAATGCAGTTGAAACTCTTTTAGCCCCAGCCATAAACTATCCTCCTTACCTGATGAAAACGATATCCATTCCTATGGAGGATTATTTTGAAATCAGGAATATCACTAATCAACCAATCACAACCAAGCTTTCCTTTGAGTTATTTGGAGAATCAGGAGACGAGGGAGATTTGCCTTTGATAACAGCTTTATTTTCAGAAAATGAGCTTTCTATACCAGCTGGAGCTAAAAAGAAATTCTCTGTAACTATGTTATATGACAAAGAAAAACTCACCAATAAGCGCTACGAAGGTGCTATCTGGATCCAGACCAATCAGTCAAGACAGCATATTCCGGTGATCCTGACCATTGGAAAAATTACAGATTATGAAAAAACAATCACCAATATTTCTCTGACCTCATCTGATATAGATATCAAAGGTGAAACCAAAACGATTATCAGTTTTCAGATCAATGCGGGTAATCGATTTCTTACAACAGGCACTTCCAATATTTATGATTGGAGAGATAACTGTTTTGAAACCTTTTCATTAAGCGTTTTTGATACTTCCCAAAACCAGTGGGGAACTATATTTTATGCTGAAAACATGGTTGTCGGAAGCTACCATATACCCTGGAACGGCAAGGATATCTATGGCAAAGAATTCCTGCCCAATGGAGGATACCTGATTCGGTGCGAAATGAACGGAACCAAGTACAACATGGAATATGGTCAAGTCAAAAGTATCGAATCCATGCCAGAAATAGTAGACATTAAACCTATTCGTATTTTTAATTCTTCCCTTCCATCACTTCCCGTTTTGTTGGTAGCATCTGCTGACAAAATAAAAGTGGGCACCGAGTTTGTACTGGATATTCTTTTTGCAGATTCGAAGGAAATCGAAGAAATTGATTTTTCTCTTACTTTTTCAAAAGCATCTACCTCAATCATTAGCTATTCTTTGGGTGAATTTGTCGATAGGACTAAACTTAATCCCGGCAAAGATATAAAGTGGGAGGATGGCATTTTTTCTTTACATGCTACCCGTGATCCTACCAAGAAAAAAGTAAGACTGTCCATAGCAAGCATAAGGCTTAAAGCAGATAATTTGACCCCTAAAACAGGATTAATCTTAGGTGTTTCTCTCAACAAAGGGGAGAGTTCGAAACCAAGTCATAGAACCAGAATTGAATATCCCTTGATTCTCCTTCAAAGAGCTGATTTCAGGTATGGAGACTTTAACATGACAAATGATGTTGACGAACTTGATTGGATGTTACTTCAGAAAGAGTATGGAAAAACCTATACAGACACTGATTGGAAGGCAGTATTTGATCTCAATCATAATTGGCTGATTGACCTTAACGATATAGCCATATTTAGTCGGTATTATAACAAAGTTGTTACCACTGACTAGCTTTGAGCTCGATTGGTTCTTTTTTTATTTGCAAAAGAAGTTCGTTAATCAAGGAAGGAAGGGATACAAAAATAAAACTTTCGATGCTAGGATTTCTAAGTGAAACAAAACTAGTTGGGTCGTAAAAGGTAGCCTCTCCCGATGGCATAAAACACAAGATGATTTCTA
>CAZYEM010000374.1:0-3133 GCA_964646395.1 uncultured Bacteroides sp. | reverse complement strand
TGGGACACCGAGCGAAGTCGAGGTGAGAAATAATTACCGGTAAAAACCGAGGTGAAAAAACATTCAGATAATTTTTAATAAATATTTTATCGAATTGTATTTTTTTTCAACTAAAATATATTACTTTTGCAACGAATTGTAATAATATACAATACGAATGTAAAAAGCAATGAAAATCAACAATCTATTTAGTAAAATTTTAGCATTATCAATTTATAGTTTTGTTTTATTATCTTGCAATAAGGATAGTAATGAAACTTTGCCTGTTATAAGTCTGAAAAATAATACAGGATATACTACCAATAAAACTTACCTGTCAAACCATATTATTAAGTTAGGAATTACTGCATCGGGAAAAGATGCCAACATTACAAATCTTGTAATAAAGTGCAAAGGAAAAGATTTTACTAAAACCATTACAGATGAAGGTTGCAATACTTCATTCCTTGAAACAGACAAGTTATTTACAAATGTTTGGGGCGATACTTTACAATGGACCATAACAGTAATGGATAAAAACAGAAATTTCGCTTCTATGAGTATTATAACGTTTGATACATCAAAAATATATGCTCCCATAAATTCTTATACCAATATAGAAATGGGGATGCAAAACAATGCAAGCTTTCCACAATTACTTAATGCTGTAAATGGTTCTTTATATTCAATAAATCAAGGGCAACTAAATCCCGGATTAGTTGATGTATTATGTTATTTTTATGTAACAAGTGGCTTGCCATCTTATACATTTTCTTCAGCCGGAGATTCGGATGCACCACTTTACTATCCTGCTGTAAGTACTTTTAGTATAAAAAACTATACCGATTGGGATTATGCAACTCAGCTCTCGACAACAGCTTTCGACAATTGCTCAAATGATAGTTTGTTGGTAGCCAGTTTTCATTCGGGAGCTGGATTCAGTAGCAGAAAATATAAATTTGCCGATGCCGGAAAAGTAGTTCCTTTTAAAACAGCAAGTGGAAAAACCGGACTTATTAAAGTTGTTTCTGTAAGTGGAAATGAAGCAGGAAAAATAGTATTTGACTTAAAAATTCAACAATAATAAATAATTCAATTAATAATCAAATTTTATCAAAATGAAAAAATCATTACTTTTTATTGCAATGTTTATCATAACATTGGCTACTTATGCACAGGATACTATTATCGGGTTTTCCTTTCATACAAACGATACCCTTTCCAAACGTCCAAACTTTGGATTATCAACAAATGCAGGATATGATATCCGCAAAGAAGGTTCTGCAACAACTTCTCTTGATTCGATAAGCTTTACCAACGGAGTTACTTCCGGCGATTATGCTGCAACAACTACCAACTGGGATAATGGTGCAAATACCAAGTTATGGAGTATAAAATTTAAAGCTCCTGGTTATTCAAATTTCAAAATCTCTTCAAAACAAAGATGTGGTGGAACAAATGGTGGACCGGTAAATTTTAAATTACAATGGAAATTATCGGGTGGAACCTATGCTGATGTTCCTAACGGAACCATTGTTGTTGCAAATGACTGGACAACCGGAGTTGTAAATCAGTTGCCAGTGCCAATAACAGGACAAGGCACAGGTTCTATCTATATTTGCTGGTTAATGACTTCAAATGTCGATGTTAATGGAGGAAGTGTAACTGCTGCCGGAATTTCCAAAATAGATGACATTATTTTAACTGCAACCAATTCAATTGGGATTGAAGAAACAATATATACAAATGGTGTAACTGTTTATCCAAATCCTTCAAACGGAAACTTTTGCATAGAATCCAATGATGCAGTAAATGATATATTCGTTTATAATACAGTAGGTGCATTGGTTTATAAAAGCAGCCCAAATCAATTAATAAATAATATTGATTTAAACTCTTTCGGAAAAGGAATTTATTTTGTGAATGTAAGATACGACGATAACTCATACTATTCTGGTAAAGTTATAGTTCGTTAATCATATATTGTTTTTTGTTTTTACTGAAAAGTAAGTTTTATTAAGATCAACCTTCTTTTATTTAAGAGAAGGTTGATCAATAAAATTAATAATTAAATCCTTATGAATA
Source organism: uncultured Bacteroides sp. (assembly GCA_964646395.1). Taxonomy (GTDB): domain Bacteria; phylum Bacteroidota; class Bacteroidia; order Bacteroidales; family JACABE01; genus JACABE01. The sequence goes on along the minus strand of CAZYEM010000374.1, from coordinate 1,069 downwards.
TGAATCTTCGCATTTGCCAATTGCTTATTATTATCTTTCTCCCTCTTATTTCAATACAAGCACAACAGATTTCGGGTAAAGTAATTGACTATGAAACACAAAAGCCTCTATCAGGTGCAAATATTCAGATTACAGGAACAGCAAAAGGCAGCATTACCGATGCAAAAGGTAACTTTGAAATTACTGATATCAAATCAGGTGAATATGCGATAGAGGTTAGTTATATTGGTTACAATATAATAAAAGAAAAAATAAAATTAGTAAAGAATGAGAATAAATCATTGGATTTTATTCTTCAGAAACAAATGATTGAGATTAATCCGGTTGTAATTACTGCAACCCGAACCAATCAGTTTGCAAATAATATTCCTGCAAGAATACAGAGTATTAATACTACGCAAATTAAAAATATAGCTTCTCCATCTTTAGACGCTGCTTTGGCTTATGTTCCAGGTGTAAATATAAACAGAACCATGGGCATATTTGCCAACAAATCAATAGTAAGTATGCGGGGTTTAAGTGGAAAAGATCAATCGAGGACCTTGGTAATGATTGATGGTATTCCTATTAATAAAACGGATGGTGGAAGTGTTAACTGGAATTTATTTAATAAGGAGTATGTTGATAAAATAGAAGTAACCAAAGGACCTGTTTCTTCATTATATGGAAGCAATGCTATGGGTGGTGCCATAAATATTATTACCCGCAAACCAACTAAGAAATTTGAAGGAAATGCTGAGATTTCCTATGGTACTTTTAACACAAAAGCTTTAAATATTAATATTGGTGGCAGATCTGAAATAAAAAAAGGATTATACTGGACGTTAAGTGGTTTTGGAACCAAAAGTGATGGATATATTGCCCAAACAGACATCAACATTACCGATTATACAGTAAAATCTTATCTCAATGAAGGTGGTGCCAATCTTAAACTAGGTTATGAAATTAATAAAAAGCAACAAATTGAAACAAATCTAACCTACTATAATGATGAAAGAGGTGGTGGTGAAACCGTTTATGAAGAAAAGGGAAACTATACACAACACCAGACTTTTCATTCGAGAACAAC
>CAZYEM010000373.1:0-3133 GCA_964646395.1 uncultured Bacteroides sp. | reverse complement strand
TAAGCAGAACTACATCAGCAGCGGTTTCGAACCATGAAGTATGATTGGAATGATGCTCCATGTGGGTAATAAAAACCACGGGGGGTTCCGAATCTTTCAGGCAGGGTTTTCCACTCAGGTTTCCGCAAAATTTTAGTCCTAATATTCTTTGCAATTTGTTTATAACGGCTGTCATACCCGAACCAAACGTGATGATAACATCATTTGGACCTGCATTTACATGTTGTTTTATTTTTTTATGAGCAAGGTGGTAAGCTTTGGTCATCATAGTGCCGGCTTCGCTGGTTTCTGTATGTGTATTTCCGACAAAAGGACCAATTTCATCTGCCATTTTTTTTCAATGGGTGCATATAATCTGCCGCTGGCAATCCAATCGGCATATATCATTTTTTTTATTCCATAAGGTGTTTCAAATTCTAACTCATTACCAATAGTTAGCTTTCTAAACTTTTCAAAATACTTTTCCATCAACCGTATAATTTGATTGCAAAAGTAAAACATTAACTAAATATATGCAATTATATAAATGCATAAATTCAACTTAAAATAATCAATGAAAAACTTTATATTAAAAATTTAAGGTAAATTCATTAATACGTTTTAAAAGATGGCGAAATATTTATAATTTTGCCTATCAATTTTAAATTATGGCAAAGCAAAAATTTTCTTTCAGTTCTGTATTTATCTTTTTTAAGAGAGTGGCTATATTCTTTTTTGCATCAACCATATTGGTTACTTTAACTTACATTTTTATAAATCCTCCGGTTTCACCGCTGATGCTTATCAGAAGTACCGAGAAGTTGTTTTCAGGCGAAAAAGTAGTGATGAAAAAGGAATGGTTGCCTTTGGATTCTATTTCTACTTATTTGGTTCAAGCAGTTGTTGCTTCGGAAGATAATAATTTTAAGGAACATTTAGGCTTTGATTTTGAAGCTATTCGTAAAGCTAAAGAATTGAATAAGAAGGGTGGAAAAATGAGAGGTGCAAGCACCATTTCACAGCAAACCGCCAAAAATGCTTTTCTTTGGCCCGACAGAAGCTGGGTTCGTAAAGGTTTTGAAGTTTATTTTACAGGTATGATTGAAGTTTGTTGGAGCAAAAAACGAATTATGGAAGTTTATCTTAATATTATTGAAATGGGGGATGGGATTTATGGTGCCGAAATGGCAGCCCAAACTTATTTTAAAAAATCCGCTAAAGATTTAAACCGAAAAGAAGCAGCTCTCATTGCCGCAGTATTGCCAAATCCAAGAAAATGGCATCCTGACGAACCAACAAAATACATCAAGAGGAAACAGCAGAAAATATTGCAGCTGATGAATAAGGTTGGAGAAATTACTTTTGATTAATCTCTTATAAGCCTTTTCGGTCTTTGGGGTATTCATGTTCTCTCGTCTGTTAGAAATGATCTCCCGTCTACAAGAAACGACCTCCCGTCTATAAGAAACGACCTCCCGTCTGCAAGAAGCGACCTCCCGTGTATAAGAAGCGGCCTCCCGTCTGCAAGAAACGATCTCCCGTCTGCAAGAAATGATCTCCCGTCTGTAAGAAACGACCTCCCGTATGCAAGAAACGACCTCCCGTCTGCAAGAAATGACCTCCCGTCTGTAAGAAACAACTTCCCATTTGTAAGAAACGACCTCCAATTAGCAAGAAGTGATTTTATAGAATATTTAAAAATTAGAAAACGATGTTTTAGAATTCCATTATCGTTAAATCTAATGGTTCTAGTCTATCACTAATAAATTTCAAAGATTGATTAGTGATTGTCATATTATAGAATATTAATTCATCATTGGGTTGTAATTTCTTAAATTCAGTAATTAATTCTTCAGTAAATTTATTTCCTTTTATAGTATTTTTATAAATTGGAGTATTGTCTCTGAATATTATTACAGAGAACTTATCAATTTTAATAGTAATATCGAAATCCAAATTATCAAATCTGGTAATTATTCCACCACTCGCAATTAATAGATTTTTATGAATAGAATCACAATTTTTACCTCCAATATAAGCTATGGGTAGTGGGATTTTTTTTACTCTGAATACTTTTTTCCCAATAAGCAAGGTGTCTTTCTTCGTTATCTTTTTTACAAAAATATTTGTTAGTCCATATTTTTCAGGTTTTAATGTATAATTGCAATTTTCTCCAGTAATTATTCCATTGTCTGTTGTAATGAAAAAGTAGTTACATTTAATATTTTCAACCACAACATCTAATGGGTTTTCAATGCCGTAATATAAAACATTATTTTTATAACTTGCTATAGAAATTGATTGACCTAAAGCAATGTAGGATGTTGCAATAAGTATTACAGTTATTATGTTTTTCTTAAAAATAATCATGATAAAGTTTATATTTATTATTGAAAATGTTTACACACATAAAGTTTGGTTTAAATTAAAACACATTCTAATTCGCTTTTCCATTTTACAAACCCATCAATAAAATCGGAGTAATCGTGATAAATACGATGGTAATTTTCGTCGTGAGTATTGATATAAGCTATTTTACCCTGAGCTTTTATAATATTTAAAATGTCCTCAATCTTGCTAAGTTTCAGCTTAAGTATTTCTTTGTTTTTCTCAATATGCCAGATATAAGTTGCTTCCTCAGTATCTAAGGTTTCCCAAATGATGTGATACATCTTTTCGCCTTCTATCAAAAAAATAAATGAAAAAGGTTTAAGTACAAACCTGAGCTTCATAATATGGTAAGCATGTTTGCTCGACAAAAACCGTAGATGTTTATAATGTTTCGTGTTGGAAATCTGAAGTATATCGTCAAATAAATCTTTATCGGAATTATAAAAAACATTGGAATTCAGTTTTTCATTATTGAACATTGCAAAAGCTTCATCCATTGTAAACAAGGACTTGTCGATATCGAAATTCTTTCTTTTTTTCAGAAAATTACCCACAAATTCAAATTTCACAGAATCAATTAGCTTATTGTTAATCTTAGCAATTTCAGGGGAATAAGCTTTACATTCGCTGATTTCGCCATTGGTTATTTTAACGATAACTTCAACATTTATACGTTTCGTTTTCAGTATGTTTGCAAAATAATTTTTAACAGCATCAAACTCTTCCCTTATATCATAATTTATAATCGAAAAGTCAATTGAAT
>CAZYEM010000372.1:0-3164 GCA_964646395.1 uncultured Bacteroides sp. | reverse complement strand
ATGTTGCATTTGAACTTCCTGTTGTTGTGTAAGTTGTGTTGACATTGTTTTCACATAAAGCAGTTGAGCCAGTAGGATTTGCAGGTTTAACAGGTAATGGGCTAATATTCACAGTAAGTGAGTCAGAGTTTTGACTGTTTCCGCAATTATTAATGGCTTTTACAGAAATTTTAGCAATACCACTGTAAGTGTCTGACCAGTCAACACTGGCAGTATTGGTATTTCCATTTATTACACCGGCTGATGAAGGGAAAATACTCCATAAAAAGCCACCACTGTTTACAGATGTAGTTGAATAATTGCTGTTTGCAGCATTCTGACACATCGAAGTCATTCCGGTAGGTGTATTAGGTTTTGTTGGTAATGGGTTTATCGTAACAAACAGTGTATCTGATGATAATCCATTTCCACAAGCATTTACTGCTTTTACACTAACCTTAGCTATTCCAGTAAAAGAGTTTAACCAATCAAATGTAGCTGTTGTTGAGTTGTTTGTAATAGTTGCGGCATTTGTAGGTGTTACTGTCCATATATAAGAAGTCGCATTTGCAACCTGAGTTATATTGTAATCCGTATTTGTATTATTTTCGCAAAGCAGGCTTGAACCTGTTGGTATTAATGGTTTTTCTGGCAAATTGCCAATAGTAATATTACTTCCATTATCGCTTCCAATAATATTGGGATTTGAACTTACTACTCTGATTCTGTATGTATTGCCTATAGTTGTGTTTGAAGGAATTACTGCATTGATACTTCCTGAATTTAAAGCTATTAAATTGCCAATATCTGTGGGATTTCCGAAATTTCCACTTGCATCTGATAACTGTACTGTAAAAATATTTCCATTTGCTAAAACATCTGATACTATATAAGGTATTGAGATTGTCTGTCCTGCACAAAGAGAATTGGAACTTAAAGCATTTGTAGTTAATGATATATTTCCAAAGAGTTTTATATTTCCATTAATCAGATTTGCAGGAATGCTATTGTAATTGCTGTGGATAAATTCTATGGTTACAGGATTGCTACTGAAACTAACATTGGTTTGGCTTCCGGGATTTCCAATCAAATTGAATTTTATGGAAAAAATAATCGTAGAATCAGCTAAGGTTTGACCGATAAGATTAACATCATACCAAGAAAAACTCAATTTGCCAGAAGCAGTTAGTGATGTTCCGAAATTGCTGACATCCAAACCATTAAAACCGAATTGCTGAACAGATTCAAATGAAGCAACACTTGGATCGAAAACTATGGTTCCCTGCATCGAAAGGATGTTGATAAACTCTTTAACTCTCACAGGTAGAATAACCTGACCTCCATTTACTCCATTCACACTGTCAATTTTAAAAGTCAAATTTGTTGGAATAGGAGTAGATGTAATTTTAATTACTCCAGGTTTAGCAATTACGGAAAGCAAATTTAATGAGGTATTTACGAATTCAAGAGAAACCGGATTGCTTGAAAATCCTATTGAAGTTTGTTGACCTGCATTTCCAACCAAAGTAAATTTTATTTTAAAAATTGTAGTTGAATCTGGCAAACTTTGACCATTTAAGGTTGCATCTGACCACGAAAACATTAGTTTTCCGTTGTTTACTTGAGATGTGCCAAAATCAGACATTGTCATTCCGGGAAGTCCGATTTGTTCAATTCCCACAAAACTAGCTACATTCTGATTAAAAGTTACTGTACCTTGTGCAGAAACCATTTGATTAAACTGTTTTACTTTAATTGGCATAATAACCTGAGAACCGCTTAAACCTACAAGAGAATCAGCAAATAATGTAAGATTTGTTTGAGGAACACCGGAAGGAATTACAATTTTACCAGAAGTAGATGTAACAGCAACTGTATTAAAAGATGTATTTACAAATTCTATTGTTGTCGGACTGTTAATCAGTGAAACATCAGTTTGCTGACCTGCATTTCCGATTACATCAAATTTAATGGAAAACAAAACAGAAGAATCAGCCAGACTTACTCCATTCAAATTTGCATCACTCCAAGAAAAAACAAGTTTTCCTGAAGCTATTTGAGTTAATCCAAAATTACTGATATTCATTCCTGTAACTCCAAATTGTGAAATTGCAGAATAAGTTGCAACAGTCGGATTAAAACTGATACTTCCTTGTGCAGAGACTATGTTTTGGAAATTATTAACTCTCACAGCTACAATAACCTGTGCTCCATTTGAAGCACTTACACTGTCTATTTTTACAATTATACTGGCATTTGAGCGGGATACCAATATTGTAATGATTAAGATGAAAACAGTGAATATGATTTTTACTAATTTATTCATTTTTTGATATATTTCTGATTAACAATTAATTATCGCAAAATAAGTATTTTTTTGAATGTGATATAGTTTCCGGCACGCATTTGCAAATAATATGTTCCATTGCTTAATACATTGTTAGACTTATCTTTTGCATTTATTGTCAGTTTATTTTTCCCTGCAGTAAAATTCCCTGAAATGCTATTTATCTTTTCGCCTAAAGTATTATAAATATTAAAAATAACATATTCATCTTTTGGTAAATTGAAATGAATTTCAGTTTGTTCATTAAATGGATTCGGATTATTTTGTAATAATTGATATCCATTTTGTGTTAATCCAGAAATGCCTAATCCATTGCCGATTACAATATTTGATGTTGCAAAACCATTGATAGCTAAAGGCTCAAGCAAATAATTAAAAGCTTCAGCTTTAGTAATGGCTGAGTTAAATACAAATGTTTGATTTTGAGCAGTATTTCCTACAACTCGGAAACTTAGTTCAAATACCACAGTTCCATCATTTAGAGTTATACCATTCTGCATCTCCGAACTCCACAAAACAGCTAGTTTACCATTTGTAATTTGCTGATTTCCATAAAAATTATCAAGTGAGATATTATTTACATTCAGCAATTCAAATGCTGTAGCATCCCAGTTTAAGGTAAACTGATATCCACTGATATTCTGAAAATCTTTTACTTTTACCGGAACAGTAATCAAATCACCTATGTTAATATTTTGACCTTCTGTGTAGAATGAAATCTCTCCATTAAATGATTTTGAAACTGTATTGTTCCAGCTGTTATTTACATCGCCCAGTTTAATACCAATAAAGTCGAGATTATTAAGTTGAGTAGCATTTGTAACTGTTTTATTTTCTG
>CAZYEM010000371.1:0-3164 GCA_964646395.1 uncultured Bacteroides sp. | reverse complement strand
CCATGAAGCAATATCAAAAAATAAACAATGTATTGGGTTGGTTCACATTCCTGATTGCATCAGCAGTGTATCTGATGACAGCCGAACCAACAGCCAGTTGGTGGGATTGCGGTGAATATATCGCTACAGCATTCAAATTACAGGTTGGTCACCCACCGGGAGCACCTACTTTTCAATTATTTGGAAGAATTTTTACCTTATTTGCATTTGGCGATGTTACCAAAGTTGCTTTCATGATAAATGCCATGTCTGCAATTGTAAGTGCCTTAACCATCATGTTTTTGTTCTGGTCAATTACTTTGTTGGGTAAAAAATTAGTAATGGCAAATGATGGCGAATTAACAACTGCAAAAACAATAGCCATTTTCGGAAGCGGTTTTGTAGGAGCTTTAGCTTATACATTTTCCGATTCATTTTGGTTTTCAGCAGTAGAAGGCGAAGTTTATGCGATGTCTTCATTCTTTACTGCTCTGGTTTTTTGGGTTATTCTGAAATGGGAAAGTGTAGCTGAAGAAAAACATTCATTCCGCTGGATTGTATTGATTTCTTTTCTGATTGGAATTTCAATCGGAGTCCACTTATTGAATTTGTTGGCTATTCCTGCTATTGTTTTTGTTTATTATTTCAAAAACTTCAAAACCACACGCAACGGAAGTATTATTTCCTTTTTAATTGCATTTGTAATGCTGGCGGTTATACTTTGGGGTATAATCCCATGGATTGTTGATTTTGCTGGTAAATTTGAATTGTTCTTTATCAATGGAATTGGATTACCATTTAATTCAGGAACCATAATTTATTTCATATTCTTATTGGCAGGTATTATATTGGGGATAAGATATACTGTAAAGAAAAAGAAAGTGGTTTTGAATACGATTTTAGTTGCATTGGTTTTTATTCTGGTCGGATATTCATCTTTCTTCATTCTGGTTATACGTGCAAATGCAAACACACCTATCAATGAAAATAATCCGAGAGATGCTATTGGTTTACTATCCTATCTTAATCGTGAACAGTATGGTGATAATCCATTGGTTTACGGTCAGTATTATAATGCTAAACCTACCGGTACCAAAGAAGGTTCCACTAAATATGTGAAAGGAAAAGACAAATATGAATCCATTGGAGCTAATTTAAGTTATACTTACGACTCAAGAGAATCAACTATTTTCCCCCGCATGTATAGCAGCGACGAAAGTCGTCAGCATCCAACCATGTACAAGGTTTGGGCAAATATAAACGGAGACAGGATTCCTACTTTTGGTGAAAATATTAAGTTCTTCTTCCGTTATCAGTTAGGACACATGTACTTCCGTTATTTTATGTGGAACTTTGCAGGTCGTCAGAATGATATTCAAGGACATGGTTATGATGTAAACGGGAATAAGGAAATAACCAACGGCAACTGGATAAGTGGCATAAAAGGTCTTGATGCCATGCGATTGGGAAATCAGGATAAATTATCAGATACATTAAAAAATAACAGAGCTCGTAATACATTCTATTTCCTTCCTTTAATATTGGGATTAATCGGAATGTTCTATCATTATAAAAAAGATGCAAAAGATATGTTTGTTGTATTCCTGTTGTTCTTCTTTACAGGATTGGCTATTGCAATTTATCTGAACATGCCTCCAATGCAGCCACGTGAAAGGGATTATGCTTTTGCAGGTTCATTTTACGCTTTTGCAATATGGATTGGTTTGGGAGTAATGGCAATCTTCGACTTCTTGTCAAAAAGGAAAATTCCTGCAATGGCAAGTGTAATGGCAGCAATTTTACTTTGTCTTGTATTAGTTCCCGGAATTATGGCAAAAGAAGGTTGGGACGACCATGATCGTTCAAACAAATATGCTGCCCGTGATTTTGCTATTAACCATCTGAACTCTTGTGCTCCTAATTCAATATTAATTACTAATGGAGATAATGATACTTTCCCTTTGTGGTATGCTCAGGAAGTGGAAGGAGTGAGAACAGATGTTAGAGTTGTAAACTTTACTTTAGCTTCTGGTTCCTGGTATGTTGAACAACTTTTCAATAAAGTATATGAATCTGCTCCTTTGCCTTTTACATTACCAGTTGAAAAATACAAACAAGGTACTAATGAATATATTCCTATTAAAGAAAGTAATTTAAATGAATTTATTGATCTTAAACAGGTTATTGATTTTGTAAACAGCGAAAGCATGGATGCAAAAGTTATGGCTCAGGATGGTCAGTATATTAATTATGCACCAACAAATAAGGTAAGATTATTAATTGATTCAGCATATCTTATTAAAAAAGGAATTATTAAACCTGAAAATGCTTCAAGACTTTTCCCGAATATTGACTGGACAATTGGAAAAAGCAATCTGTTTAAAAATGAAATCATGTTGCTCGATTTTTTAGCTACCAATAAATGGGAACGCCCTGTTTACTTTGTAAATCCATCTTCCGTTAGAAACATAGCCAATATTACTGATTATTGCCAGATGGAAGGCATTGTATATCGATTATTACCTTATGCTTCAACTAACAGAGGCGATGGCTTTGCGGGGGTATCTATTGATGCCAGCTATGACCTTATGATGAATAAAAGCAAATGGGGCAATTTGAATGATCCAAGAGTTAATGTAGATCCAGAAAGCATGCGTAGTGCACAGGTAGCTCGTAGTCAGTTTGCCAGATTGGCTCAAGCTTTAATTATCGAAAACAAAAAGGATTCGGCAGTAAAAGTATTGGATAAAGCCATTGAATTTTTCCCTAACAGCAAGATACCTTTTGATATGTATATGATATCGCATGCACAATTATTTTATAATGCCGGAGCTGTAGCAAAAGGAAATGATATGGTAAAAATCATACTTATGCGTTATAAAAACGATTTGGAATATTACGATTCTCTTGAAGCCAAACACCGGAGAAGTGTTGCTCAGGATAGAGGTCAAGCTATATATGCTATTAAAAGTGTAGCACAGGTATGTAGCTCATATCAACAAAATGAAATTGTTAATCAGGCTGAAGAAATTTTAAAACTTCATCCTGAAATGTAAACCAATTTTCATAAAACAAAAAGCCCGTTATGATTGATTTCAAAGCGGGCTTTTTATTTTTGATAAATAGAATCATTTATTCTTGCTTATTTTCTTTCTCTTTATTTTCATTTTCTATATACTCTTTCT
>CAZYEM010000370.1:0-3215 GCA_964646395.1 uncultured Bacteroides sp. | reverse complement strand
CATCTTTCTTAACAGGAAAGTGCAACTACCACTGTGCTACTCAACCTCTCCACTCCCTCCGTAGAAACAAAAAGCAGATTTTAAACGCGGTGATTGTGTTCATCTAAGGAAACCAAAATATACTAGACGGTAGATGGAGAAGATCTGTGCAATTTGTGCGAAAGAACCCTCCGCCCATTCTTTCAAAAAAATATCGGAGAAAAATGGAGTGTGCACCTTTTATACCAAACCGTCCGCAGCATCACGATATGATGATACGGACGGTATCATTGCACACATTGATAAAGCATTGCACATGATTGGTAATAAAAAATGGATTTGGTTATTTGATAGTGACGGATTTGAAGCGCAACATGCAATGGCGCTACAAACAGGGCGAGGGATTTTACATCTGATTGAGCAAAAATACGGCACTTATCTTCAGCAGATTCTATTTATTAATAACAGTTGGCATATTAAAGCCGTTGTAAAAGCAGGTTCCATGACATTGGATGATAGCTTACGATCGAAAATTAAAATGCTAGATGACAGAGTGTACAGTGTACTTGAATTTCTATAAATGGATAGTAACGGAATGATTCCGGTTCCTATTTGTGTTTAAAAATAGTAATAGAATTATGGCTCTTATTAGAATGGTATTTCATTTTAATAAGAATAATACATTTTACATTACATTGGAACATGCATTACAACGTCAGGAGCGCATGAAGAATCGATTTCAGCATTTTGAAATGGAGGTAACGCAATGGATTGCTTCTACGCCCTCTACACTAACCGATTCTTTTCATTATTTGATGAGTTCTTATGAAAAAGCGTGTGCGCAGTCACATATGAACATTTGGAAGCATATGATTTCGAATGGAATGGAGTATGCGTTTATTATGGAGGACGATGCATGTTTTGATAAGGATTGGAAGAAGAAGTTGGATCAGTTTGCTGATGTAGAAGATTGGGATATGATTATGTTGAATGCGTCAGAATCGATGCCTATTACGAATACGTGGACAACATCAAAGGAGCAATATTTGGCAGCGGGTTATGTGCTTTCTCAAAAGGGTGCTCAACGATTGATGGATATGTTTCGTGGTGCGTATTGTTCATCCGATTGGATGATGACGCGTTTACAGTTGCGAGGTCATTCGTATTGCTATTTTCCGTGGCTTATTATACAGGAAGGAATAACAAGTTTTATTCGTGAGGATTGTGGTCCAGATCGTAATAAAGTAGTACGATTATTGGGAGAAATCAATTATGATATCGAAAACTATATATAATATAACTATTTTATATAGAAAGGATAGAAATGTCAAATCGCATCTTTGTTTTTAATCAAAGCACTGTTCTAAAAAATACAGATATGTTTCTTATCATTAACGCAATGAATGTGATGTTGCCTGCGTTTTGTAAGGCGTGGTCATTAAAACAGTGTACATGTATCGCAGCTCCTTCTAATACAAAACCAGGTAAGAATGGAATGTATTGTGTGTTTCAAGACAATAGTACGTCACCAGGTGCTCTCGCGTTTCATACAGAACATGAGAATATTCCCTATGGAGAAATCTTTGTAAAAACGATATTACAATATGGTGGTTCTGTATTAATGGGGGCGAACCATACGGTTCCTACTGTAGCACAGGCATTTGCACATGAAATCTTTGAGATGTTGGTGAATCCTAATGTGAATGTGTGGTGGCAGACATCAAATACCACACTTGTTCCTGCCGAAGTATGTGATCCAGTACAAGGTCGTATTGTTCCCATTAAAGTTGGTTCGATTACAGTGGGAATGAGTGATTATGTTCTACCTGAATGGAATGATCCTCAAAGCACCAGGGGTCCTTATAACTTTTTAAATACATTGACGCGTCCGTTTCAAATGGGGAAAGGAGGGTATTTGATTTATATGAAAATGGGTATCATTTCGTTTGTGTTTGGTGAAACGGTAACACCCTTTATACAATATCGTTCACAGAATGTCTTAGAATTTATCACAGCGAAATACCAGAAGATGGCAGAGCCGATTGTGGAGCTTGCTGCTTTGCCAGCTGTAGAACCTGTCGCTCAGTGAAAAGGGCTTAAAGCTGGTTGTATTATAATACTTGTGGGGAAACTCACGTGTACGAGCATGATGAAATGGCAGCCATGACGAACTTAAGATTCGTTGCAGAAATGCGTATGGGTTCGAGTCCCATTGCTCGTAAGTACTTTTTTTGAAATCTACTACGATTTGAAAAAAAGTATTTTCTATAAAATTGAAATCTTACTTACATGAATGAATAAACAAAAATATCATAATGGGGTATATTTATCAAATTAAAAACAATATAACAGGAAAATGTTATATCGGACAAACGACAAAATTGCCAGAGAATCGTTGGAAATGTCATATTAGTTCCTTAACACATAAAGGAGGCTGTCCCGCACTAAAAGATGCTATTACAAAATATGGAATCGAATCATTTACTTTCCGAGTGCTTATCATCTGTTTTGATGACGCTATTCATCTTATTGAAAAGGAGTACATTGAGAAGTATCATGCACAAGTTCCAAATGGCTATAATATTCTTCCAGGAGGACAATTGGGTGGAGGATTTCTAGGAAAGACTCATTCGGAAGAATCAATTGAAAAAATTAAGAATTCTCTAAAGAAATTTAATGAAGCTCATCCTGATCATTTTGAAACCTATCGTGAAAAGCTCAAAGAATCGATGAAAAAAGTAGATCTATCTAAATGTACAAAACAATCTGAAAAGTTTCAAAAAGCAGTAAAAGAAGGAAGAGTGGGAACACAAGGTCCAACCTCAGAGGAGAAAAAGCAGAACATTAGAGAGGGAGTTTTGAAATATTATAAAAATGGAGGAACTGTTTCACATGTAAATATTGAAAAACATAGAGAAATTATGACAAAAGCACGAGGAAAGCCTGTTGCACAATATACATCAGAAAATGTATTTATTAAAGATTATCCATCCATCAAGAACGCAGGCAGAAATTCAGGAATATCTTCAAAATGTATACAACATGCATTAAAAATAAATGGTAGAAAAGCAGGAGGATTTCTATGGAAATATATAGAATAGAACCTGTATAGTTGTTAAAATAACACGAACAGAGCTTAAAGCCATCTTCAGAGGATAGAGTGTGGAGAACATCCACATCCGTCTCCTTAGCTCAATCGGTAGAGCAATCCCTTTGTAAGGGATAGGTCATGTGTT
>CAZYEM010000369.1:0-3270 GCA_964646395.1 uncultured Bacteroides sp. | reverse complement strand
CACACTCTTCAACGACGGAATGCTCCTGTCGGCGGCCGTGCGGGTGCCCACGAACGTGCTCGACCGCCCGGGCCACCAGCTTCTTGGCGGCACCTGGAACAGCCGCACCTACACGTCGATCGCCGAGGCTTACATCCCCTACCCAGACGTTGCGATTCCGACGACTCGTGGCTCCTGGTGCCTGTATTGGAACTTCGATCAGTTCCTATTCGTTGATCCGGCCGACGACACTCGCGGCTGGGGCCCGTTCGGCCGCGCGGGCATCGCGGACCCGAACACCAGCCCGATCGACGCATTTCTGAGTTTTGGCGTGGGGGGCACCGTGCCCGGCCGGAGTCGGCGTGACGACACGTTTGGCGTGGGCTGGTATTGGGCGTCGGCCAGCCCCGAGATCGGCTCGCTGATCACGTCGCAGTTCGGTCCGGTTGGCGACGGCCAGGGAATCGAGTGCTTCTACAACTACGCCCTCACGCCGGCCATCCGCATCACGCCCGACCTGCAATACGTCGTGCCATCTCTACGACTGGCAGACCCGGCGCTGATCGCCGGCGTACGGGCGCTCGTGAGCTTCTGACGGAGCGGGCAGGCCGCGATCCGGACCGGCAGCGGCTGACCGTAAGGGCGGCGGCAAACGCCGTCGGGTGTCATAGCCCAGTCGTCTCCGCGACGTTGATTGCGGCGGGTCGGATGATGTTCGCGATGCCGGTGTGGCTGATCGTCGCAGTGTCGGATATGAACGTGGTCATCGCGGGGCTTTTGTGGGAAGGCCCGCCTCGCCACTGAGCATGTCATCCCAAGGGGGCAATCCATGAAGATCGCGTTTCTCGGCACTGGCTTAATGGGCAGCGGCTTTGTTCGTCGGCTGCTATCACAGGGGCACACGGTGCACGTGTGGAACCGCTCGCCAGCGTCGGCGAAGGCGCTCGAGGCCCATGGCGTTAAGGCGTTTGCGGCGTCCGCCGATGCGGTGGCAGGAGTCGAGCGAGTTCATCTATCGCTGGCTGACGACGCTTCTGTCGACGCGGTGCTCGAGCCGCTCACCGAGGTCATTCCCGCATCGTGCTGGATCATCGACCACACGACGACCACGCCGAGCGCGACTGGTGAGCGTGCCCGACGCTGGGCGGGAAGGGGGCGGGTGTATCTTCACGCACCAGTGTTCATGGGGCCGGTCAATGCGGCCGAGGGCACTGGCGTGATGCTCCTGTCTGGAGACCCCGATCAATGTGCAAGGGTGCTGCCGGAACTCGAGCGGATGACCGGCAAGGTGGTCCAGCTTGGGCCGCAGCCGGAGCGGGCGGCGGCATTCAAACTCTTCGGCAATCTGGCGTTTCTGGGGATGTCGGCATTGGCGGGCGACATCGTGCGGCTGGCAGACGCGACCGGCGTCGATCCGCAGGATGCAGCGCGGATGTTTGAGCAGTTCAATCCGGGCCAGTTCTTTCCGGCCAGATTTGCGAAGGTGGTCGAGGGCCCATTCGAGCCGGCTTTGTTCACCGTCAGCATGGCCCGGAAGGATGTCCGGCTGATGGTGGATGAGGCGGCGGAGCACGGTTGCCCGCTGGTCATCATGCCAACAGTGGCGGCTCAATACGACGCGGCAATCGCCCGTGGCGAGTCAGCGATGGATTCGTCCGCCGCATTCCGGCATGTGCCGGTCGGAAGTGCGGTTCCGTCAAAGAAAGCCTGACCAATCCTGCGTGGGCACCGACGGCTACCACCTTGGCGGGTTGGCCGCTGGCTGCTCACAGCGGTAAACGCCCCAGTAAGGCAAGGATCAGCAGGATGAGCAGAATCAGGCCAACTAATAATCCGCGTTTCAGCGAATGCGACCGGGTACAGATACTTTCGGCGCTTTTTCGCCGCGATGTGCAGTAAGTGTCCGGCATGCCACTCGTTTGAAATCCGCTCTGGGAAGCGGGCGTCGTGGTTCCGGCGAGGCCGTCGCTATCCTTCAGTCGCATGATGCCAGCTGCTTTCAGGTGGTCCATTCGGACGCGACTCGCATGGACACCATCTTTGTCGTCCTACACGAGGTGAGCCCATGACCCGCTCTTGGTGGCTGCTCGGTGCAGCGGTTCTTGTGCCCTGCAATGGCTGTATGGAGGCACCGGTCAAGCACACGGTGCGCAAAGTCACGACCGAGGATGTCCGTCACGACGCGGAAAAGGCTGTCGACACCTCCGCACGCGCTGCCGCGCAGGCCAAGGAAGATTTCGAGATGCGGCTCAAGGCTAGCCTCGCAGAAATGGAGAAGGAAATTGATAGGCTGCATGAAAAAGGCCACGCCCTGAAGGATGAGGCCAAGGCACGCTGGGCAGAGAAGATGGCTGACCTCGAGGCCAAGCAGCAGGTAGCCCGCGACAAGTTGGATGAGGTTCGCAAATCCACTGGCGAGGCGTGGGGGCACATGGAGAAGGGTGCGCAGGCCGCGTGGGACGATGTGCGAAAGGCGCTCCAAGACGCCGGGAAAGAATTCTGAATAGGCGACGACGGCTTCGTTAACGCGGTGCCGCCGGATGCGATGACACCGTGTCACTCGACCGTGCGTCGCCAATACTCTGGTCTTCGGCTGTGGTGGGCGATCGCCATGACCGTGATTCGATTTCCTGCGTGCTGGAAAATGATGCGGTACGGAAACCGCTTCATGCGTCCCTGCCGAAAAACATCGTCCAGATGGGCAAACCTTTCCGGATCGAGTGCGATCCGATCAAGAGAGGCCTGTACCTCTTCAATGAAGCGTCTCGCAGCAGATTCGCTTCTCGCAGAGTACCAGTCGAAGGCGGCATCGAAGTCCGCCCTCGCGCCAGCGAGAAACTCCACTTCCGTCATCATTCTTCCCGATCGCTCTGCGGAGCCTTGCAGTGCCTGACCAAGGCCTCGCGCCGAACGACTTCCCAGGGAATGGTCTTCGCGGTGCCGGCAGAAAGTTCGGCCGATCGACGTCGGATCTCAGCTATCCACTCATCCGACAGCGGTGGCAGCGCGTCATCTGGAAACGTGTCCCAGAGGGCATCGATCAACTCGAGACGATCCGCGACGGGAAGTTGTGCCGCATCCGCGAGTAGTGCGTCGATGGTGCTCATATTTCCAACCCCCGTGGTTTTCGCGTACTATACAAACGTGCACGTTGTGAGTCAACGCATCTCCTTCGGGATGCTTTCGTATTCTACGCGAGAACATGGTTGACTCGCGTGAACTGTCATTCGTCGCGACAAACTGTCTCAGAGTTCCCGGCCGTCGCCGAAGTCGGCCATCCACACCAACCGA
>CAZYEM010000368.1:0-3272 GCA_964646395.1 uncultured Bacteroides sp. | reverse complement strand
GATATTGTTTCTGCAACAATTGAAAATGTATATCAAAAAGTAGTAGATTAACAAATAAATATAACATGAAAAAAATATTATTAATTATATTATTAACCGTTTCAATTAACGTAAATGCTGCATGGGAACACGCGTTTTCAGATGATGGAAACGATGAATTTATAGATTTATCTTCTATACAACACGGCATTTTTACTAAAAAAGTGTGGATTTATATAAATTTCGACCATTATTCTCGATATAATGTTGGATCGACTATTGCACAAGAAGAATTTAATTGTTCAAATAAATCCCATAAATTATTGTTTTACGCGCATTATTCGGGAAAAAATACAACTGGCGACGTAATAGAATCAGGAAATTTTCATGATCAATGGGAACCCATTATACCTTTGTCTAATGATAACATAAAATATAATATGGTTTGCGGAAAATAACAAATGTATTATAAAGGATATTGTGCAACATTTCATTATGACCCTGATACTAAAGGTTACGCCGGAAGAGTATCTAATCTTAAATATAATGAAATTAGATTTTCTTCTTCTTTAACGCTCGACGCTCTTGAAGAATCGTTTCATAACGTAATTGATAATTATCTTAATGAGTGTAAAGAAAAAAATCACAAACCAGAACAACCAAATAGATAAGGAGACAACATGAAAAAGAAACCTAGTTTACCAGACGAATCGTGCGCTGCTGAGGGGAGCGATGTTATCTTTGATGGGGTAATTACACATTATATCAATTGCCAAGTTGGTGAATGGTATGTAAGTAGAGGCCAATTTAAAAATTTAGTTTTTGGTGGTGCGGATAACGATATAATTCACAGCGGAGATCACGATGATACATTGATTGGTGGCGCTGGGATCGATTTTATTAGAGCCGGTGCTGGAAATGATGAAATCATTGGTGGGTCAGACGGTGATATCATGTTTGGAGATGCTGGAAAAGATGTATTTAAATGGTTTACAGGCGACATATTTAAGGATACACGAGAAGTAGATGTTGTGTATGATTTTGCTCTAGGTCAAGATAAAATTGATTTATCTAAGTTAGATGCAAATTTAAACAAAGCCGGAATGCAACGTTGGAAGTTTACTGGAAACTTCCAACACTATCACACACCTAACGTAAGTGAAGTTTATTACTGTAAAGATCAATACGCATTGATTGGCAACATTGATAATGATTCTAATTCAGAACTCATAATACAACTAATTGGTGTTCTCAATCCATGTAACCCGCCTAAAATTACTATTACTAGCGCAGATCTTATTCTTTAAATTGTCACAGTACTCGTAAAATTAAATGCCGAAAAGGGATTGGTTCCGTATTGTGATGCAGCAGGACCAGAGATACCTGTATCTGTCACCGATTTAAATAAAAATGTTCTAACTCCTAATGTAGGAGTTAGTGCATCATTTTTATAAGCTAATGTTGATATTAAGGTATTTGGTAAACTAAATCCGCTGGTGTTTGCCAGTGTGATTATTCTGGTTGTTCCTATCGAAGAAATTGCGTATGTTCCACCGGATGGTAGTGGTTTTGCAGCACTTAATACAAGTGGGACTTCTAACCCGCTAATAATTACCTTTTCATTATTACTATCAGTAACTCCTGTTACTTGCAGCACAATCTGTTTTATCTTGTAGTTGGTACCAGAAGGAGAAGTAGCTCCAAGTATGCTAACATTAGTAAATGGTATTACTGATGCATTTGCACTATAAATAATGTTGTTAGTTGTCATAGATACAACTGGTACTTTATTGTTAGTCGGTGGCGGCGCAGCTGATAGTTTTTGATACGATGCGATTAAAATAGCACTCATGTTTAAGGCTCCAATCGGTTAAGTTAAATTTGTTCCAGATATGATCCATTCAGTAGCCGACAGTTTAATTGCAGTACACATTCCGTTGGCAGTCAGCGTTCTATTTCCAGTTATACCAGAACCTGCTAATCTCATAGTATCTCCACAAATAATGGTAAGCGTTCCTGCTGCATTTTGATTGATAACTGTTATTGTAGATCCAAGATCAAAATTAACATTCGTTGATGCTGGTATAGTTAATGTTCTAGCGGTCGTATCGGTTGTTGGGTGTAATATATGTTTACCTGAATCCGACAATATACAAACATAATTATTTGACATTACGACCTGCGGAATATTAATATATCCTGTCGGTATTTCTATGCCGCCTAAAGTATGTCCATCGCTAAGGTGTAAAATCGGTATTATCGGATCGTAAAATATTTCACCAAATTTTCCTATAAACTTGGTAACATCTGAATTGCCTAATTTTTCTGCATACAATCTATAAATGCTATTCGAAGCCATATAATTTCTCGTCGTTGGTTATAAATATATTATTTATACCAATGGAGTTAATGTTATGATTTCTGATTTAACAGTAAACAAACAGTCATTATTAATGGCAAAATTGAGTAGCCTTGCATATACTGATAATGTAACCTTTGGTGGCTATAATAGTAAATTTTTAGATAAAGAAGGAACACAGGCTTATTTCCTTTGGGATAATGATGATGTTATTATTGTATGTCGTGGAACTCAACCAACTCAGTTTTCTGATATAGCGGCTGATGTTAAATTTGCTTTAGTACCTTCTAGCGCAAAAGTTGGATTAGTACATAGAGGATTTAAACACAGTGTAGATCTTATTTGGGAAGAACTTGCGAAGTTACTTAAAAAATATAGCTCTAATCGCAGAGTTTGGTGTACTGGTCATAGCCTTGGTGCCGCAATGGCAACCTTAATCACAACCCGTTGTTGTAGAACAGAGGGAATTAAAAATCCAGTATTATTTACATTTGGTAGTCCACGTGTTGGTAATGGCGAATACATAGGATTTATGCAAGGATTAGATATTCAACATTATCGCTGGGTTAATAACGAAGATATCGTTACTAGAAATCCAATAGGTAGATATAAACATCACGGAGAATTGCGTTATTTTGATCACAATGGTAATCTTGCAGATTTATCTTGGTGGCAAACAACAAAAGACAGACTAAAAGGTTTCTGGACTGGCGTTAAAAAAGGCAAAATTAACTTTTTCGTTAATCATGAAATTGGAAATTATATTAAAAATTTAGAAAAATTAGATTAATAAAAAAGGCTCTTAACGAGCCTTTTGTTTATTCATTTTTAGATGAAGATATTTGCTCTTGCGTTTTACCATGAGCCGAAATACCTAACACAGCACCCATACTTAAATGAAATAAACCACCGCCTTGTAGAGTTATCGCTGTAT
>CAZYEM010000367.1:0-3283 GCA_964646395.1 uncultured Bacteroides sp. | reverse complement strand
GTGACGATATGTCTTTCACATTTAATCGTGATAATGGAATAGTTGAATTATCTGAGGAGATAACTAATCAATTAGTATCTATGTTTGGTATTACAAGTGGTTATGATATAAATGACATCTTTATTCCTTGGCTTATGGAAAGATATAATCTACACGTTGAAAAGGTTGTATATACTACTTGGCATTGCAATAATTGTGGTAGATATCATATCACTAAATATCATATTGATTAATCCCCTCGTTTTTATAAGGTTCCTGACTTATATTGTATGTTTATAAGGTTTAGGACTTATATTACACATTTCGGTAATATTCGTGATTATTACACATTTTGGTAATAATAACTATTTCCCGGTTCCTTTATAGATTAGTTTAATACAATCCGGTGATATATTGTTGAAAGTTACAATATGTTTTTGGTAATCACCATCATCAAAATGTCTATCTTTGTACCACTGAACACCGGCACATTCCGTATCTATAATCCAAATGTCATCATCATAGGTTGAATCAAACATCTCCTCTTCGTTTTCTGTGTCCGTTGCGAATATGGCTTCTTTACAAGGAGTTTGGTCACCAACAAATTGTTTATAACAATCCCCCACTGATGTTTGTAATCCTGTTTGTTCTATGTTCTCCCTCCACATAGGATTTGATTTGTGAGCAACATATTTCCCCGGCTCGTATTTCTTACTTGATGGAGAATATACCTCTTCATTCACAATTCGTATTATGGTGTTAATTAATTTCATATCTTAGTGGTTTAATAATATCTCAACCAATTCCTCAATTATTTGTACCGGTAAACCTTCATACTTAACATAATAGTCACGTAAATGACCACTATACTCATCTTCATATACACTAATGTCTACACTTGTTAGTCCTAACCATTCTATTTGATGTTCCTCCCCATCTTCATCACTATAATGAAGTGGTTCTTCATTTATCTCGTGTAAACCAACACCACTACCATCATCACTTAATTCTCTAACTTTCTCTTTGATAAAATTAACCTTATCAATAACTTTTAAGTATGGCTCAATTTTATAGTAATTCCCAAAATACTTAATGGCGTCAGAAACACCCAAACTTTTAATCATTTCTCTCTTACTATCGTCTTTGTCTTCAGACATTAAAGATTTAATTCTATATATGTTCTCGTTTAAATTCATATCTTAGTAATTTAGTAATATCTCAACCAACTGCTCAATTATTTGTGATGGCAAACTTTCATAATTAACATAAAAAGTACCTATATAGTTATCATTATCCCCATAAGTCTTAACAGTAACCGAATCTTTACCCAACCATTCTATTAGTTGTAGTTTCCCATCTTTTTCACTATAATGGATTGTATCACCATTTATTACACTAAGATGTATACTACGACCATCATTTAATTCATTAACCTTTTCTTTAATAAAATTAACCTTATCAACCACTTTTAGGTATGGCTCAATCGTATAGTAATTCCCAAAATACTTAATGGCGTCAGAAACACCCAAAGTTTTAATCATATCAGAAATACTATTATCTTTATCCTCTTTTATAATATCATCACAACTCTTTACGTGTTTGGTAAACATATCTAATTTCTGTCCGGTGTAGTTATATACTAAATCCCACGCTTCATTCATTAAATCATCAAACATACGTCTTACTGATTGTGTTGCCGGCCAATTATCACTCCCATATCCACCAATTAAATAAAAATCAACCCTGTAGTTATTGTAGGGATATTCCTGATGCGGTAGTTTGGTTCTATTGTCAGGATGTTTAACCTCAACCTTACAAACAACATCTTTGTGGTCTTTAACAAACCCATCTAATAATGTTTGAATTACTGAAGTTAAATCTCTTTTAGATTCCTCCATTAATATATTCTTTATGGTTCCTATTAATTTCATTAGTAACTTACTAAACTTGCTGCCGTTAATTCTCTAACACCGTAGTCCGGGAAATGTTTTTTAAAAAAGTCCTGAACCGCGTATTTAAAATGTCTTGATAAATAACCGTATGGTATATAACCTGATAAATTTTCTTGTAAGGAATAATCATACCATAATCTTTCATTTATTTTATCATATTTAATTAGATTTTTGTCAAGGTTTCCCCCATTAAGTAAAACTATTATCTTACCATCATTAATTTCAGAATATGAATCTATTTCTGACTCTAAAATCTTAATTATAGTTTTTTTCCACTTTGGATATTCCTCCTCATACTCTTGGTCATAAGAAGCTCTTGAGACATAAGCGTCTTTACCTTCCATCATTTCTTTGATTCTATCTATGTTTTCCTGTAGGTTCATTATTTTTCTTCAGGTAGTTTGGTATCCTTAATGAACTTCTTGTGTGAAGCTTTATATGATTTTTGGGTTTCATCATTCACATTTTTTGTATATTGCCAGTTCCAATACAAATCATCGTTTGGTTTGAATCCATAAAATTCGTGAACTTTCTTTTGTGTTTCACTTACAGTCTCACCATTCCAATTCTGTCCAACACAAATGAATCCGGTCTCAATATCTTTAACAAGATTTGATTCACCCAACGTTGCGTGTCTGTTCTCAATCCAAGTCAATCTCTCAATTAAGTTTTGGTAGAACATATTTGTTTGTCCCCATCTAATTGAACTAAAGAATATAACTGCGTCTGACTCGAATAACTCTTTGGATATCTTCCATAACTCATCCTTTGGATTGTTATAACTTGCCCAACATCTATGGTCTCCGGATGGATTCTTTTTCTTATCTTTGAGCATTGCTTTAAGTAGTCCACAACTGTTCCCATCTTTTCTTGATACATTCCCCTCACAAGGAACGATATTAAGTTCAGAGACATCAATTAATACAGAGTTTTTTAACTCATCGTTGAGGTACATAGCAATCATCTTTGATTTTGGAATGTCTAAGTTTTTTTCATCCCAATTATATCTATTGGAACAACTTAAGATTAAAACTTTCTTTTTCTTTTTAAGAATGTCTAATGTTTTCTTGATTGATTTCCACGCATCTGATTGGACCATCTCCTCAGAAATCATCATTTGTCTTATTCTTTGTATATCTTCTTGTAAATTCATTATAAATTAATTATCTCTTGTTTAATCTTTAAGGTCTCCTGTTTTAGTAAATCAAAATACTTATATATCTCATCATTCCTATTGTATAATCTTTCTATTTCCTCTGAATAATCCTCATCAGGATGTGTGTTATATAAAAGTTCAAACACCTTATCATCATTCTTATCATATTCCTTTCTATAATTGTTGTATTCAATTA
>CAZYEM010000366.1:0-3292 GCA_964646395.1 uncultured Bacteroides sp. | reverse complement strand
GTTAAGCCGTGAACTGGGAACCCATCTTACCGGAAGACATTTGCAGCTTGAGCTTTTCCCTTTTAGTTTCAGTGAATATTTAAAATCGAAATCTTTAGATGTAAATGCAGAAAATTTTTCACTATACCTACATGATGGTGGATTTCCTGAATATCTCCAATCCGGTGAAGAAGATTACCTTCGCTCATTGGCAAGAGATATTGTTATAAGAGATATTGCAGTTCGCCGAAATATAAAAAACGATCATTTATTGCTGAGATTACTTACGTTTTTGATGAGTAATTCAGGAAAAGAGTTTAGTTACAACAATATAAGTAAATTACTGGAAATAAAATCAGTAAGAACAACTATAGATTATTGCGACTTTCTGAAAGAAAGTTATCTGATTGATTTGATACCACGCTTTTCCTTTTCAATCAAGCAGCAACAATCAAATCCCAAAAAAATATATGCTATTGATAATGCGATGGTTAAAGCAATCAGTTTATCTTTTAGCGAAGATATGGGCAGAATGCTTGAAAACTCCGTTTTTCTGATGCTAAAACATTATTTGGTAGATATTTATTATTACAAAGACGAAAAGTCGGAATGTGATTTTTTGCTTAAAAAAGAAAATCAAATCCTTATGGCTGTACAGGTTTGTTGGCATTTAACTGCTGATAATCTCGAAAGAGAATTAAACGGACTTAAGAATGCAATAAAAACCTGTTCTGTTAAAAATGGGTTTATAGTTACTATGGATCAGGAAGATAGTTTTGATGGTATAAGTGCAATACCAGCATGGAAATTCAATGATATACTAAAAGAAGTATTTTAAATACTGTTAATTAAATAGATATATTAAAAATATTGCAAATAAAATAACTCGTTGGGAGCTTTACTCCAACGAGTTATTAAATATTTTTATAGTCTTTAAAAACGTTCAAAAGTTGAAAAGAAGAAGTTAGCTTCAATCTGAGCATTTTCATCAGAATCGGAACCATGTACCGCATTTTCCTGAACAGAAGCACCATAAAGTTTTCTAATAGTACCATCAGCGGCTTTGGCTGGGTCTGTTGAGCCAATTAATTCCCTGTAATCATTTACTGCGTTGTCTTTTTCAAGAATAGCCGCTACAATAGGACCTGAAGACATAAATTCAACCAAATCATTGTAAAAAGAACGTTCCCTGTGAATCTCATAAAATTTTTCAGCCTGACTTTGTGACATTCTGGTATATTTCATGGCATTAATTTTAAACCCGTGTTTAATGATTATATCTAATATACCTCCGATATTTCCGCTTCTTACCGAACAAGGTTTTATCATTGTAAAAGTTATGTTTTTATACATAAAAATCAGTTTTTAAATTAAGTTGTAAAAATAATAAAACAAATGATAGATAGCTTTGTTTTTATTTTCTATTTTTGCACACAAAATGTCTAACAATAAATACTATATTTTGGATAATAAACAAATTGCATCAGTAAAAGACTTAATTGCAAACAAAAAGAATATTATAATTGTAACCCATAACAATCCGGATGGAGATGCAATTGGCTCGTCATTAGCCTTATATAATTATCTGATTGGCAAAAACAAAAATGTTAAAGTCATAACACCTAACAAATTTCCCGAAAATCTGGCATGGTTAAAAGGTTCCAACGAAATTTTGGTTTATAATATGAAAACCATTAAATGTAACGCTTTAATACAAAATGCAGATCTTATTTTTTGCCTCGATTTTAATGCTTTACATCGTGTTGATAAAATGGAAGATGCATTAAGAAATTCCAAAGCCATAAAGATACTGATTGATCATCATTTGCAACCAGAATTAAGTAGCTTCAACTTTGTATTTTCAAAAATAGACATTACTTCAACTTCTGAATTAACCTATAATTTAATTACAAAATTAGATGGTATTGAAGCTATTACTTTAGATATAGCCAATTGTGTTTATGTTGGAATTATAACAGATACAGGTTCATTTAGCTATTCATGTAATTATGAAGATAGTTTTACAATTTGTGCATCATTATTAAAAATAGGAATTGATGCTGAAACTATACATCGCAAGGTTTACGACACATTTTCTGAAAGTCGTTTACGTTTACTTGGATATTGCTTAAGTGAAAAGTTAGAGGTAATTGATGAATTCTCAACTGCATATATCTGGCTAACCAAAGAAGATTTAAATCGTTTTAATTATCAGAATGGAGATACAGAAGGTGTTGTAAATTACGCATTATCAATCGATAAAATAAAATTTGCCGCATTATTTACTGAACGCGAAGGAATAGTTAGAATTTCATTTCGTTCCAAAGGCGATATCGATGTAAATGAATTTGCTAGAAATCAATTTAATGGTGGAGGACATAGAAATGCATCAGGTGCTACATCTAAAATATCATTAACTGATACTATTAAGCATTTTAAAGACAGTTTGAGTAATTACAGGATTTATTTAGAAAACAATAAAAATGAAGAAACTCTTTTGGCAAATTAATTTTTTTATTTTACTAATTCTTATTTTTTTTTCCTGTAATAATGATCAAAAATTGCAGCATCAAAGGCAACTTAGCCAGGATAGTATTAATTATCGAATGATGAATGCAAATAAATTACTAACTCAAAGTGAAACTGAAAAAATTATAGATTATGCCAATAGATATCAATGGCAAATGAAAGAGACAGGAACCGGACTTCGATATTTAATTTATAAAGAAGGAAATGGTAAAAAAGCAAAAATGGGTTCCATTGTAAAAATAAATTATAAAACTGGCTTGTTAAATGGTGTAACTATTTATAATTCAGACGAAAGCGGTCCAAAGAAATTTGAAATAGGAAAAGCAGAAGTAGAAACAGGATTAGAAGAAGGAATTTTATTACTAAAAGTTGGTGATAAAGCAAAATTTATTATACCTTCGCACCTTGGTTTTGGCTTGCTTGGCGACCAAAAAAAAATACCACAAAAGGCAACGTTAATATATGATGTTGAGCTTATTAGTGTTGATAATTTAAAACAAACAAAATAAATTTTAATATTAATTTAAATAAAAATGAACAAAAAAAGTCAAATTTTAATGTTAGTAATTGCTATGGTAGCAGTTATTTTTACATCTTGCAAATCAAAATATCCGGGATTTGATAAAACAGATAACGGATTGTATTACAAATTTCATATTGAGAATAAAGATGGTCAAAAAACCCAGATTGGTGATATTATTGTAGCTGAATTAACTGTTAGAACAGCTGATTCTACTTTATTTACAAATGCCGGAAATCCTCAGAGATTATTCAGGATTGACAC
>CAZYEM010000365.1:0-3323 GCA_964646395.1 uncultured Bacteroides sp. | reverse complement strand
ATGCTTTTACTGCGCCAATGGCATCTACTTTTTTGTAGAGTTTCTCAAAAATAGTATGACCAAAATTGGGGATATGTTTGTTCAAATCAATCGAAATAGTAGTGACAACATTGTATTCATCGTCGATCACAGTTTTGCCTTTTCTACCTTTTTGAAAAATAAAAGTGTCGACGCGTCCTTGAATGTGAAATAAATCAAATGTTTCTTTGGCACCATAAATTTTTATATAAATGAAATGACCGCCTGCTTGTTGAAAGAGTTGGTTCATAGGTGTTCCTGTTTCGCGGTAGGAGGGAGGACAAATGTAGGCGACAATACCGTGGGGAGTAATGCGTTCAAGGGCTTTTTCAGTAAAGACGATATGGGTTCGTTTGGATCCTTCTAGTCCTGTTCCGCCAAGGTTATAAGGAGGATTTCCAATGATGCAATCAAATGCGACAGGCCAACCGAGAGCCGCCGAGTCAAGAGATAGAAAATCGCCTTCATGGATATTGGGTACAGCAGTGGGACACAATTTTTTAAAGATTTTTTTACAAGTAGCAACATTATTTTTGTTGATTTCCACCATAAATAGCATATTTTCAATGATATGTTTGGCGCGTTTTTGTAAAGAAATACCGCGAAGATTTTTCATGAGATAGAAAAAGAGCACGATACCAAAATTGCCGATTCCAGATGCCGGGTCTAAAAAAGTGTGGGAACGTGTCATCATTTCTTTGGGAAAATGGTCATACATAGTAGAAATCATAGAGGATGGAGTAAATACTTCACCCAGTTCTGATTTCTCTTTATTTTTGGAGGGAAGATGTTCTTCTAGTAGTGTGTGAATGGTTTGCTCTAAGGCATCCATTTCCTTATTAGGAATACATATTTTAATATCAATAAATAGTAATTGGATTCTATTTATTGATATAGTAAATAATTTATTATGGACAGTCTGCATCTACCATTTCTTGAACGAGCATATCAAAAGAAACAGCGGGTGTCCAACCGAGTTCGGTACGAGCTTTGGTGGAGTCGCCGAGAAGTTCTTCTACTTCGGCAGGTCTGAAGTATTTTTCGGAAACAAAGATGAGTTCCTTACCTGTGTGGGAATCGTATCCGATTTCATCAAGACCTGTGCCTTTCCACTGGATGTTAAACCCGCGAAGTGCAAATGATTTTTCAACAAATTCACGAACGGAATGGAATTCGTTGGTGGAGAGGACGTAGTCTTCTGGCTTGTCTTGTTGAAGCATAAGGTACATGCCACGAACGTAGTCTTTGGCGTGACCCCAGTCGCGTTTGGCATCAAGATTACCGAGTACGAGGCGGTCGGTTTCACCTGAAAGGATTTTGTGAAGTCCGATGGTAATTTTTCGTGTGACGAAGTTGTGGGCGCGACGGGGGCTTTCGTGATTGAAGAGGATACCAGAGCAGGCGAACATGTCATATGCTTCACGGTAGTTTTTGGTGATCCAGTGGGCGTATAGTTTTGCGACACCATAAGGGGAACGAGGGTAGAATGGTGTTTTTTCGGTTTGTGGGACTTCCATGACTTTGCCATATAGCTCGGAGGTGGAAGCTTGGTAATATCGTGCTTTATTTTCTAAGCCAACGTTGCGAATGGCGTTGAGCATGCGTAGAGTTCCCATGCCGTCTACGTCCGCGGTGTATTCAGGTATATCAAAGGAAACTTTAACGTGGCTCATGGCGCCCAAATTGTAAATTTCAAACTTATTCATGTCAGGGTGAGACTGTTTGATATCGTATAGAATTTTGAAGAGAGAGGTGCTATCGGCAAGGTCGCCATAGAGCAAATGAAGATGTGGGTGATGGAAGATGTGTTCAATGCGATTGGTATTGATATTGGATGATCTACGAATAATACCGTATACAGTATAGCCCTTTTCTAGGAGCAATTCTGCCAAATAAGAGCCATCTTGTCCAGTAATACCCGTAATGAGAGATATATTCATTCTGTATAGCGAAATGATAAAGATATGAAAAATGGAACACGTTAATGTGATATAATATTTATATGTTATATTATCATAGAATATAAAGAGAGATATATATAAATATAATATATGTCTTTAGTATTTCAAATAAGAGACAGGGAAGGAGGAGGATTTTTTTGTTCATTATGGAAATTAACATCAAATATGTTATATGCGAAAAAGAATAATTTAAAATTTTTTATTGATGATAAATCATGGATGTTTGCACACACACTAGGATGGAGAGACTATTTTACATCATTACAACTGGTATCTGAACATGAAACGATACCACAGCCGATTCATGATGAATGTCGTGTTAATGATAGTAGATTATATCAATTTGTATTAGATGAATATCTAACTACATGTAAAGAGATTTATAAATTGAATAACAATATGGAACTATTATATAAAAAACAGAGGGATATGTTACCTGCTATATATCATGCGATCATGATACGAAGGGGAGATAAAATGGTTGAAGAATCAATGTATATTGAAACACATAAATATATTGAGACTCTTCTTGATAAGGGTCACTATGATATATTTGTTCAGACAGACGACTATACCGCATTTGAAGAGGTCTATGATTATTGTAAGATACATTATCCGCATATTAATGTAAAAACAACATGTCCTTCAACAAAAAGGGGTGCTTTTATGTTCACATATCGTCCAAGTGCGGGTTCTCATGTGTCCGAACGAAATAACTCCTATTTGTTACAACTATCCAATATTTCTCAAAAAAGTGTTGATTCATATTCACCTGATGAAATGAGAGAACATGTAGAGGAAATGTTGGTTGGATTGCAGATATGTATGAATAGTGAATATTTATGTACCGATTTTCAAAGCAATGTGACTCGATATTTATTTTGTTGTCATAAATATCCTGACCATGTATTATTAATCGATTCATCATTGCCACCATCTGATAGTGTACTACTATGTCCAGCAATCGGATTTATTAAAATTTAATGTTATTGGATATGCGTATATTGTATCAAACTAAAATAGTAAATGAAATAAGAAGAAATATTAATTTCTTTGTATTTAATGACATTATCAGATATAACAGAAATAAAGGAGAATATAGAAGCAGAGTGTATGATTATATAAATTAGTAAATGAGAAGAGAATTGTATAAGATATGTGGGATATGTAAGAGTTTATGAAAATATGGGTAGTGATTGTACGTTTTAAAAGAGATTTTACATTTTAACATTTTGACAAGAGATTTTACATTTTTACAAAAAGATTTTGACAAGAGATTTTAACAAGAGATTTTTACAAAAAGATTTTAAAATTATACTGTGATTCTGCTGTTATTTCTGAAAA
>CAZYEM010000364.1:0-3349 GCA_964646395.1 uncultured Bacteroides sp. | reverse complement strand
TGGTTTCCACATCAAATTCCCAACCACCGATTTTAGCTGCTTTTTCAATGCTTTTAAGCAGTTTGCGGCTTTTATGCATTGCTTCTTCTATATGTTCACTCTTCGGAATATCGATCTTTATTGAAACCATTAAGGAATCATACGCTTGCTGCAATTCCTCTAACTCGTTTATGAGTTGTTCTTTTGTTTTATCCTGATAGCTCATCATATTCGTAATTTATTTATTAAAATATTTTTGAATTAATGCCAGTAATTCTTCTTTTTTAATTGGTTTTGTTATGTAATCATCACAACCGGCTTCCAGTGCTTTTTCCCGGTCACCGGTTTGAGCAAATGCAGTTTGAGCAATAATTATTACTTCTTTATTTAGCATTTTAATCTGTTTGCTTGCTTCATATCCATTCATATCAGGCATTTTTAAATCCATTAGTATTAAATCGATATCCGGATTACTTTTGTATATTTCAATAGCCTCATTTCCTGTTTTTGCTTCAAGCAATTGACTGATGTAATTTTTGAGGACTACCTTAAAAAAGATAACAGATGTAATATCATCTTCAGCAATAAGTACTTTAAGTTTTTTTGTTGTTTTGTTTGCCGATTGATGAGAAACTATATCTGAAACCTGTTTTTTCTCTATAGCAATCGGGTTAAGTGGAATTGTAAAATAAAAACAGCTTCCTTTGTTTTCTTCACTTTCCAGCCAAATGCTACCATTAAGCATTTCTACATAAGCTTTTGCAATAGAAAGACCTAAGCCACTGCCTTCGTAAGCTCTTGTATCGGAAACATCTGCTTGCATAAATTTTTCAAAAATAATGGTTTGTTTGTCTTTTGGTATTCCAACACCCGTATCTTTTACATAGAAACAGAGCATATTTTCATTCAAATTGATAAAGTCAGGTGTTTTTTCCTTTGAAATTATACCAAACTCAACGCTACCTTTATCTGTAAATTTCAGTGCATTATCAATTAAAACAGATAAAATGGCAGATAATTTGAAACTATCTGTTTTTATTAAGCTTACAAAATCAGAAAAGTCACGGTTAAGAATAATTTCTATATTATTTGTTTTTGCTAAATCGCTGAAATTATTCAGGAGTTCATCCATCAGCTTGCTGATATTGATTTCACTAAAGCTTAGTTTTACTTGTCCTGTCTGAATCTGAGATACTTCAACAATATCATAAATTGTTTTCATAAGCCTGTTGGCACTTTTATCAATTATTTCAAAATAATGATTCTTTTCTTCTGTAGTAATTTCATCTTCCTTAATAATTTGCAGAAATCCAAGTATTCCATTAAAGGGAGTACGTATTTCATGAGAAATATTGTGTAAAAAAGCAGTTTTAAGATTATCACTTTCCTCTGCTTTTTCTTTGGCAAATATCAATTCTCTGGTTCGTTCTTCAACTTTTGATTCCAGATTTTTATTTGCATCTACAATATCAGCATTCCGTTTATCTAATTGCTGATTCATTATAAAATCTCTTCTTGAATAATATTCAATATAATAAGCAGCAAACATGCCAATAATATTTGCGGATATAAAAAAGAAATTATTAAACAAAATCATCATGGGTTCAATTCTGGAAAAACTAAAAGCTCCTATGTTAAAAAGCAGAAGAGTAAGCCAACCAGCAATGCTTGCTAAAGAAAAGCGAAGTTTGATAAAAAAATACCCTGCTGAAAAAATCAGCATCAACCCAGCATAATAAGCATAATTTTCGGGCAATAATAAGGTCATAATTGTAATACCTGCACCTCCAGTGATAAAGCAGACAAACAATAACCACTGCCATACTTTACTGAAATTTTTATGGTACGAAAAAAGGAAGGTAAATAAAAATAAAGGGATCACAATTGCAAAGCGGATAAAAATGAAAAAAGCAACATATTCCTCTGCTAGCATCGTATCGAGATAACCAAAGATAGCATACAAAAAAATTACCAAAATAAAAGATACCCTGAATTGAATTAAAGAGTCGTGAAAATATTTCGTTTGAAATTTTGTTTCGTTATCGTCTTTAAATGTCAGCGTAAATTTATTTAATAACATCTTTTGCGAAGTAGTTGAGCCAGAATTTTCAGTAATAAAATGCAACATAGTTTTTTTGATTAAATCAGTTAATTTATTCATCAATATGAATCGTAAAATAAAAGCAACTTCCTTTTCCTTCTTCACTTTCAGCCCATATTTTACCATTATGTTTTTCAACAAATTCCTTACAAAGCATTAAGCCTAATCCGGTACTTGGTTCACCTTCTGTGCCTTTTCGGTTTATTTGTTCATCCAATTTAAATAATTTTGACAAAATATCATTATTCATTCCAACGCCATTGTCTTTTACAGAAACTTCTATGAAATCTTTTTCTGTTTTTTTAAATGACACTTCTATTAATCCTCCATTAGGAGTAAATTTTATTGCATTTGAAATTAAGTTTCTAAATATGACATTAAGCATATTTTCATCAGCAATAACTTTTATTTCCTCTGAATAATTTTTTTCAATCCTGATATTTTTATTTTTTGCAACCTCTAGCATATTTTCTAAACAGATGTTGATTAAATTGCTCAACACTATTTCTTTAGGATTATAAAGTATTAAACCTTGATGCATTTGCGACCATTGTAATAGGTTTTCGAGAAGATTATACAGGTTTTTGGCAGATTTCTCCAGACTTTTGGATATTCTTTGGAGATCGGCCATTGTTAATGAATTAATTTCATTTGCCATGATTTCAGTTAAACCCAAAAATCCATTAAACGGACTTTTTAAATCGTGGGCAATAATAGAGAAAAACTTATCTTTTTCTGCATTAATTGTCTGAAGTTCTGCATTTTTAAGTTGTATTTCTGCTTCGGCAAGTTTGCGGTCGGTAATATCCTCTTTTACGGCAATAAAGTGAGTAATAATACCTTCATTGGTTTTAATTGGTGAAATTGAAGCTGATTCCCAGTAAAAATCTCCATTTTTTTTCTTGTTACGGAATTCGCCTTTCCAAACTTTTCCATTTGTAATATTTACCCATAGTTCTTTGTAAAAATCTTCAGATTGTTCACCCGATTTAAGAACTCTTGGATTATTACTCAAAACTTCTTCGGATGTATAACCCGTAACAGATTCAAATTTTGGATTTACATATTCAATATTACCATCCAGATTTGTAATAACAACGCTTACAGGGCTTTGTTCTATAGCTTGCGAGAGTTTGCGGATTTTTTCGTCAGCTTGTTTGCGATCGGTAATGTCCAAGGAAATTCCTATAACTCCAATAATATCACCACTTTCATTTTTAAAAGGAATCTTGCTTGTATTTACCCATTTTAATCCATCAGCAGTATCCC
>CAZYEM010000363.1:0-3378 GCA_964646395.1 uncultured Bacteroides sp. | reverse complement strand
GTTTCGTATGATGATGTTGCTGTATTTAAATTACTTACCGATGTATTCAAACTTGCAGTTGTACTATTAATATTGGTTACCGAAGTGTTTAAACTTGCAGTTGTACTATTTAAGTTAGTTACTGAAGTATTTAAACTTGCAGTAGTTGTATTCAAATTTGTTATTGAAGTAGCTTGTGTACCATTTGTAGATAATGCAGTGGATGCTGATGCTTCTAATGCCGTTAATCTTGTATTACTTGAGCCGGTTTGTGTATTTATATTACTTATTGAAATATTTACACTTCCAGATGTTGTTTCTAAATTGTTTAATCTATTAACACTTGCAGTATAAAAAGATGCAAAGGTACTATCGTTTGAAGTATCAACTGAATTAATTAAAGATACAATTTCCGCAAATGAATCTTTATCTGCATCGGATGCTAATAGAATTGCATCAACTCTACCTTTTTCAGTTGTAATTCTACTATCTACCGATGTTGAATATGTTGAAAATCCGGTTGTAGATGAAATCGTTATTTGTGAACTTCCACTTACTATGCCTGATGGAATAGAACTAACATCTGCGTATGTTATTTGCGAAGAACCACTCACTAATCCACTTCCATTTAGTATTTGAGCCGAACTACTTACTATACCCGATGGAATAGAACTAATATTTGCGTATGTTATTTGGGATGAACCTGAAACCAATGTGGGTAATGAGCTTATACCACTAAACGTTATTTGCGATGAACCACTAACAATTCCTCTACCCTTTGTTTCATATGAAGATGTTGCTGTGTTTTGATTTGAAAATGTAGATGCAATAGAAGAACTAAATGTTGAAAGATTTATACCATTTATATTACCTGTACTTTCTAATGAACCACTTACAACTATATTATTTCCAAAAACAACACTATTTCCACCTGAAGATGTTATTTTATATCCATCTTGTATTTGTAAAGTTCCTCTAACATCAATTAACCCAGTCGTTGGGTCAAATAATAAATTACCACCACCTGATGTTTTTAATTGTATATCACCATCTGCTGATTGTAAAATGATATTATCACTACCTGCTTCTAAAATTTTAATTGATTGTCCTACATCGGTTGTGATTTGTAATTCTTGGTTTGTTGAACCCAATACCTTCGTTCCATCTATATAAAGTGAACCAGATGAAACATATATATCTCTCCATTGGTATGTTGCTGAACCTAAATCGTATGCATTGTCAATTGCCGGTATAATCGAACCACTATGGATTTGAGTTCCTCTAAAGGTGTTAGAACCCGTTGTAGCCAATACCGATGCCGTTAGTTGCGAAGAACCACTTACTATTCCCGAAGGCTTACTTGCGATGTTATCCCAAGTTGTTTGTGTTATAGAACCACTCAAAACATATCTCGTATCATATGATGATGTTAATTGAGATGAACCACTCACAGTTCCTGCAGCTGCTGTTGCTTGAATGCCATTTGCACCAATTGATGCAACTAAAGTATCTCCAACTATAAAATCAATACTATTTAATGTGGGCAATATTTGTGTACTACCCGATACATTTGTTAAAAATCCTTTATATCCAATTGGAGTACCTACTGCCGTTGATTGCGATTGTTCGAAATCTATATAATATTTATCAGAAACACTATTAAAATCACTTATAGATGCTGAACTATTTGCATTATAATCCCAACCATCTCTCGGTATATCATCACTTACTACTCCTCTCAATCCACTACCATCTCCGGTAAACGAACCCGTAAAAGAACCGCTTGTTGTTCCGCCACCTACTTCTTGTCCATTTAATAAAAATGAACCCGTAATGTTAACTGAACCTGTAAATGAATGTATATCATCGGATGTATTACCGAATTTAGAACTACCACTTTCAAAAAGTACGGATGAAGAAATTACCGAAATATTGAATTGTCTTGCATTAACTGCTCCTAATATAGTTAAGTCAGATGTTACTAATGCAGAACCACTAATTATTGCTTCACCATGATTGATGGTGAGCGTATCGTTTACTTTTAAAGAACCAAACGAACCAGTTCCTTCTAATCTAATAGAACCCGTTACTACGGAATTTGTTGTTACTACTTCTTGGATTGTATCTGTCGAACCTGAACGTCTAAAAAATATCTTACCATCGTAAGTATTTAATGCTAATTCTCCTAAATTAAGTGAACCCGTACCAGGTACCTTACCTGATAACGCACTGCGTTTCAGCTGAACAATTTGTGACATATGTCTAATCCTTTAAAGTTATCTAACAAAAATGTAGTATATACTACGGATATAAATATACTATAAAATAAAAAACCCCTACTAAGAGGGGTTTTATTAAATTTTTTATTTGCTACTAAAGTTCTCCACCATCTGGTCCAAATGATGCTGATATTTCTAAGTTATATAATCTACCTGCTACCGAACCACTAAATGCTAATACATCACCAATTCCATAAAGAGAACCACTAAATCCCGAACCTGCGGTAATAGTTGCGATTGTTACATCGTTATATCTAAAATCAATTGAACCACTTGTAGTTGCTACTTTGTAAAGAGAACCACTACCTTGTATATATCCAATCGTTCCGGCAAATGGGTCAGAATTAAAATCGAAATCATCCGGTCTCATTGATGCGGTTACACCGGTCAATTGAGCACCACTACCAACAAATGCTGATGCAGTTACTGCTCCACTAAGGTTAATCGAACCCGTTGTACCGGCTCCGGTAACTACAATTTCTACTACCTCATCAGTTGAACCTGATTTGCGTAAAAACGCTTTACCATCATAGGTATTTAATGCGATTTCACCTACCTTTAACGAATCGGTTGTTGGTTTTGAACCCGCGACGCCTGAACGTTTTAATAAAATTGATGAAGTTATGTTATTTGTTGCCATATTTTTGTTATTTCTTTATTTTGTTTTATTAATAAGTTCCACCATCAATTGTTGTTTCCAATGCTGTTATTCTAGCATTACTTGCACTTACCGATGTTGCAATTGAACCACTAAATGTTGAATATCCGGTTGTTGAAGTAATATCAATTTGAGATGAACCACTTACAACAGTTTCAACATCTAATTTAGTTTTAATAGTAGTGTTAATCGAAGAACTAAATGAATTTAAACTTCCAGATGTAGTTTCTAAATTATCTAATCTACCATTTTGCGTAGCTTGCGAAGATGCGAATGAAGAACTCAATAATGTTTGAGATGCTACACTTGCACTAAATGATGTTGCTACTGAAGAACTAAAATCTCCCGTTACACTTGCTACACTCGCAGATAATGCGGTGATACTAGCGTTACTTGCTGAGAATGAAGTTGCTACTGAAGAACTAAAATCTCCCGTTACACTTGCTACACTCGCAGATAATG
>CAZYEM010000362.1:0-3403 GCA_964646395.1 uncultured Bacteroides sp. | reverse complement strand
AACTTCGGATCTGATGCACGAATCGGCACAATCCTTATTGCAATTGGTTGGAGCCAAAGGATATAAAATCAATCATTTTGCCGGACGTTCCTTGGTTGATAGCCGTCCTTTCCAGATTTTTGAAGGATCGAATGATATTCTTTTTCATCAGATAGCTGATTCTATTTTGAAGATTATGAAAACTACAAAAGAGAAGAATCTTTATATATATTTACAAGGATTAGCTCCTTTGATTGCTGATCAGATAAAGGAAATGGTAAATTTTGATATGCAGATTCCTATACCACAACGAAAACTGGTTGATTTCGGAAGAGTTATAAGTAGAATAGTTTCTATGAATCATGTTGTTAATTTGCAGGAAAAAGGATTTAGAAAAGACTTAACAGAAAATGCACTGGTTGTTTTAAAACAGGAAGTATCAATTTTGTTAAACACCTATCATTATGCCAACAGTGCAAAAGTAGTTGCTGATTATTCGGAAAATAGTTTCTGGATGGATTTTTCAGGCAAATAAATTCCATTTCATTATAAAGTAAAATAAAAAAGCCGGGAGTAAATTGCTATTGGCTTTTTTTATATGGTGGTTATTGAGTTTTGCTGATATACTTTGCTTGTAAGCTTATTACTGCATAGAGCAGGATGTTTTATTATGCATTGGGGTTTATACTTGTTTTTTAGGTTCTTTAATTAATACTTTCTCGGTTTTATTATAACTATTCCAAATTTCATAAGAGATAATACCCAGCGCAAAGATCACTATTAATATTGAACCGGCATTGGATATTTTCTTGCTTAAAAAAAAGGTTTTAGGTTCAAATTTAAATTCAATAGTATGTTTTCCAGATGGTATTGTAATAGCTCTTAAAACATAATTGGCCCGGAAGTACTGAGATATATTTCCATCAATATAAGCATTCCAACCATCTTTATAGTAAATTTCGGAGAATATACCCAGCTGCTCCGTCCTAGAATTTGATTCGTAGGTTAAATGATTTGGACGATATAATTTCAGGTTAATTGTTGCAAGTGAATCGAATTTTAGATCATTTGGAATAAGATTGCTGAAACTCTGATCAACTACTGCTGTATTTGTTGGATTTATTGAATCGAGTGCCTTGATTTCTTCATTAGCATCTTTTACAACTTTAACATTTTTTACTATCCACGCTGAACCATTGGCAAATGTATTTTTAATTGGTGCTGCTTCGGGGTTGTAGATGATATATCTGGTGTTTAGCATATTAATGGTTCTGATATTATTCTTAAGAATATTGCCAATAATAGTATCATTATTGCTTTTTAAAGCATTTATCAAATCCTGATATTCTTTATTCAGCCTGAATTCAATCAACTCCGCATATCTCCTTAACTTTGCACCGTGATAACCGCCTAATGATTTATGATAGTATGAAGTAGAAGCATTGGCAAATGGGTTATCAAGTGAAAGAACCCTATAATTTGTTCCAAAGTTTAGGGTTGAAAATGCAAGATTTGCCCATTCTATGTTATCGCTTTGAATATTTGCAATTTTTTTATTTATCGTTTCACCTAATTCTTGATTGTCTTTCATTTCCTGATTTAGTATTTGAATATCTGCAACGCTAGGTGTAAAAGGAGTGTTTTGATCTTTTGATTTAACCCAATGATTACTATGTGTATCAGTATTAAGATATCTTTTATCAACCATCCATAAATCAATTAGAATTAATAATCCAATAGAAAGAATAAAATACTTTTTTGCAATTATGTTTCGAGTATATAAGATTATTAAACCAGCAATCAGTAACATGAAAAATATCGACCTCAATACATCTGCTTTGAATATGGCTATTCGCACCTGCTCAATTTCAAATTTAATCTGATTGATTTGTTGTAAGGCTTGTGGGAATTGGATTGCCTGTTTACTAAAATCTTCTGTTTCGTAATTACTGAAAAAGCTAAACCAAAGAGATGGTATTAAATAGAAAAGGAAAAAAAGTCCAATGGTTGCACTTAAGGTGTATATGAGTTTTTTAAAGCTTATTTTATTTTTGATTAGTACATCCAGAAACAGTAAACCTAATAGAGGAAAAGATAGTTGCAGTAAGACCAATATCATTTTAGTATCCCTGAACTTATTGAATAAAGGCATGTAATCGATAAATAAATCAAGGATTGAACTGTATTTCCACGACAAAAAAATGGACAGAACAGACACAGCAAGAAATGCCCATTTAATTGAATCCTTAATAAAAACCAATCCTAAAACGAATAACAGAAATATTGTGGCTCCAAAATAAAAAGCACCACCAGTGCTACGTTGTTCTCCCCAATAGCTTGGCGAATTAGCAATATAGTCTCTATATCCGGGAGTTACATTGTGTAGTTTGTCTTTAAAATCGCCTAAGCGAGCAGATGCTCCTCCTTTTACATTTGGTATGGCCAATGACCATATTTCTCCATAACCTAAACTATACTCTTTAATGTAATTTCGGTCAAGTCCTTTTAATTCAGATTTATCGTTAGATTGGTTTACAGATAAAGTTAAATCAGACTTCCCTCTATTTGTGTACTTAGCATATTCATTTGTTATAAGTAAATTTGACATGGTAGGAGTAATGCCTAGAATTGCCGCAAGCATCAAAAAGCTTGATATTTTGATAAATGCAGGTAATCGACGTTCTTTAAAAAATCTGTATAATTCGAAAATGATAATGGCTAGTATCAGGAATAATAAGTAATAGGTTTCCTGAATATGATTTGCCGAAAGGTGTAAACAAATAAAGATACAAAGCAACAAGCTACCGATTCTAAAATTCTTTCGGTAAGCGTAAACTATACTTCCAATAATTGCTGGCAATAAAGCAATGGCATGCACTTTTGTATTATGACCTCCTGCAAGATAAAGTATGTTAATTGATGAGAATCCAAAGGCAACAGCTCCAATTATACTTAACCATGGGCTTACACCGAAACAAAGAAGTAAAATATAAAAACAGATCATTCCAAGAACAAGGTATCCGAAAGGGGCATTGAATATTTTAAAAAACAAAGAACTCTCAATTTCACTAAGTAGGTTCGTATTATTCATTGATATTTGATAAGCAGGCATTCCGCCAAATGCAGAATTAGTCCAGAGAGGATCA
This sequence comes from uncultured Bacteroides sp., assembly GCA_964646395.1. Classification (GTDB taxonomy): domain Bacteria; phylum Bacteroidota; class Bacteroidia; order Bacteroidales; family JACABE01; genus JACABE01. Next base: position 278 of record CAZYEM010000362.1, on the reverse strand, counting down.
GTTTTTTCCAATTGCCGAAAATCAGATATCTCTTTGCTCATACCGATGAATTGACTAATATCACTCTGATTTAAACTATAACCATTGAATTGTGGTGCAAAATAAATTGCACTAAGAATTACAAATATTGAAACTGCAACTAAATGAGGTATTACTGATGAAAACTTTTTCATATTAAGACTATTATTTGTTAAATAAATCTTTTAACCTATTGCATAATAATTGTTTTTATGTCGTAAAACAACATAAAGCTATCTATTTATGCTTGCTTTTTTTGA
>CAZYEM010000361.1:0-3411 GCA_964646395.1 uncultured Bacteroides sp. | reverse complement strand
CAGGTCTGTTTGATGAAATATAGCCCTTTGTTCTGCTATCATTTACAATGGCTGCAAAATCATCATATTGCGTGTTTAATGGATAACCTGCATTTTTAGCTTCATCAATTTCCATTCCTTTATATATGCAGCTAAAAATATCAAGTCCTCCTAATCCGTAACGACCGTTTGAGGTAAAGTAAAACATACCAATGCTTTCTTCATAAAAAGGGAACATTTCATCACCTTCAGTATTTACTTTACTGCCCATATTTTCGGGTTTGCTCCATTGACCGTTCCCTGTATTTTTAGACATGTAAATATCGGCACCACCATATCCACCCGGCATATCGCTGGTAAAATACATTGTTTTTCCATCAGAAGTCAAGCAGGGTTGCCCAACCGAATATTCACTGTTGTTGTATGCAAAAGCTTCTGGCTTCGACCATTTACCATCTATATTGCTGCTAAACCATAGTTGAAGTTCAACAATTTTATCATCTGTTTTGTCTTTGTAATTATTTCTGGTAAAAACCATAAAATCACCATATTTACTAAAACTTGCTGGTCCATCATGTAAATTACCATTTAGTTTTTTGTCAAAACTTTCAGGAGATTTCATTTGACCGTCATCTACTTCTGAAATATACATATTGCAGAAAGGTTTTCCTGTCCAGTTATATTTTCTGGGAAACATTTTATTACTTCTGCTCGATGCAAAAACAATAGAATTTTTGTAATAGAACGTACCAAAATCTTCAGCATTTGTATTTGTATTCTGATGAATGATTTTGTATTCTCCATTGTCTTTAAGTAGATTAGAAAGTTTATCTTTATTGGCTAAATAATCTTTTGCACGCAAATCGTTTGGTTTAAGTTCAACAAACTTGTCCATCCATTTATCTGCTTCCAGGTATTTGGCATTAGATTTCAAAACCATCGCAAAATTGTAGTAATCTTCGGGTAAAATCTTACCCAACGAAGTTATCAGTTTTAAATATTCTGCTTCAGCTTCCATATTCTTTCCCATCTTATAGTAACTTTCGGCCAAGTTGCGTTGACCCTCTGTACTAAGTACATCAGCCTTTTTATAAGATTTAATGGCATCATCATAAGCATATCTGAAAGCATACTTATCACCTTTTAATTCGCTGTTTGATTTTTCCTGTGCTGTAACATTAAAGCATATCCATAAAAATGCTATAACGGGTACTATTATTTTTTTCATTTCTTTAAGTATTTATGATTATTTAGAAATTTCTTGGAGAATGAATTTGTTTTTTACTTGGGAAAATAAAATCATATCTCAATACCAATTCATGGCTGCCGTTATTATATTTAGCTGTTTCCAAGCCATAAGACCAGTCGAATGAATATCCAAAATGTAATTGATCTGTAATGTCCAATCCGATTAATCCACCCACTGCATCGCCGGTTCGCAGCATTACGCCAACCATTAGTTTTTTCATAATGATAAATGAAGCAGTAAAATCAGCTTGTACAGGAGCAGCATTGGTAATTTTAACCAATGTAGTAGGTTTAAATGCAAAATTATCAGAGATATTGATAAGCGTGCCTGCGATAAAGAAGTAGTGACGCTGTTCTTTAGCAACCAATGTTCCTCCATTTATCTGAGTTATTTCTGAATAGTTGTTTTCCAACAGATAAGGAACAGAAATACCTGCGTAAAAACGTTCTCTGGAATAATAAGCACCAAAACCAAAATTAGGAGAAACACGATTATCTATATTATTTTGAAATACAGGATCGCCTTGTTGTTCAATTAATAGAGTATTCAGATTTGCCTGAAATACATTTATGCCTCCGCTTAAACCCAGTGCTAATTTAGATTTGGCAGTTAATTGCATTATATATGCAAAATCAACCAGAGCAGAAGTATTATTAGTTGGACCAATTTTATCGTTTGATATGGATAAACCCAAGCCGATATGCTCGTTGCGTAGCGGAGCATGCATAGTTAATGTCTGCGTTAAGGGAGCTTCTTTAAAACCTACCCATTGCGAACGATGTAAAGCCGTAATTGTTAAGGCATCCCTGCTCCCGGCATAGGCAGGATTTACCACTAATGTATTAAACATATAATGTGTGTACATTGGGATTTGCTGTGCATACAAGCCAGAGCTCCATGAAGTCAAAACCATTATTAATACTATTTTTGTTAGTGTTTTCATTTGTTATTATTTTTATTCATTTGTAAAATGTAATAAGCCATGAAGAGAATTCTCCTCTTTATTGTGATTTAACTCAAATCATGGCTCATTTCATCTGATTATTTATTTTTGATTGTTTTAAGTTGTTATTTAATTACCTGTTAAGATAAATAGTTCCTTTAATAACATCTGAGTTATCACCCAAATTCAGCAAGTAGAAGTATGTGCCAACCGGTAATTTGTCGTCGCCACCTATTTGTAATCCCAGTTTAGATTTTCCATCCCATGTGTTTTGGTAAGGAGAAGCTTCAAATACTTTATTCCCCCATCTGTTAAAGATTAAAATTGAATTGGTTGGGAAAAACTGAATGCCTCTTATTACAAACAAATCATTAATTCCATCACCATTTGGCGAGAATCCTTCAGGTATAAAGAAATCAGTTGGATATGTTTCAATTGTTGACGTATTATTTGTAATATCCAAATCAATTTCAATTCCGGATATCGTTGCAGTATTCGCATAACTACCAGCTGAATTAACAGTTGCAGTTATCGTCATTATAATTGAAGCTCCACTATTCAGTGTGCCAACATTTAAAATTCCGGTTAAAGGATTAAAAGCATTTATAGCATTTGTTGTAGATGTAACATAAGTATAACCACTTTCCAGAATATCTGTAACTATAACACCTGTTGCAGTATAAGGTCCAATGTTGGTTGCTGTTATGGTAAATATAACATTACGTCCAATAAGAGGATGAGTAATATTTACGGTTTTAACAACACTTAAATCAGCAGGACAAATATTTACAACAACAGCTATCGATGAAGGAACAGATGTACATCCGTTTGCAGTTACAGTTAGTGTATAGTTGCCTGCATCAGCAATAATTGCAGAAAGTATCACAGGATTCTGATTTGTTGTTGAAAAACTGTTAGGACCAGTCCATAAATAACTTCCACCAATGATTGTTTGAGCATTAAGGTTTATATGACTGTTTACACAAATGGGTGAATTACTGCTTGCAACAGCAATAGGTAAAGGTATTACATTTACTGTAAAATCAGCAGTAGTTGTTCCACACAAACCAAATGAAGTAGCTGTTATTGTTGCAGTTCCGCTAAAAGCTGCATTCCAGTTCATTTCACCGGTTGTAGCATTTATAATACCCGCAGTAGCCGGTATTACAGAATATACAATTGCAGTACTGTTAATTGCAGTTGCTGTGTAAGTTCCATTTATTGCATTTTGGCATACTGA
>CAZYEM010000360.1:0-3418 GCA_964646395.1 uncultured Bacteroides sp. | reverse complement strand
AAAACTGTCCGTAGGACTGAATTCTCATAACCACCAATAATATTGGGGTTATGTAAATTAAACTTTAGTTTATCTTAATTTTACTCATAAATATCCACCAAAACCAAAATAAATAAACTTGTAAATAATTTTAAAAATTGAAGTTCAACAAAAAAAAAGCAATTTTTAGAAATCCCTTACTTGTAATAATTTCAGCAACTACTCTTAATAATTTAAAACAACAGAGCTTATTCCCATTATTTATTGTATTTCAACTTAGTTAGATTTAATCAAAACCTCAGCCAATTTTAAATCATAAGCTGTAGTGATTTTAATGTTTTCTAAATTTCCTTCCGAAAGATAAATAGATTTGCCTGTATTTTCCACAACAGAAGCATCATCTGTGAAAATCGTTTTATAGTCTTGATTATATGCCTGTTTAATTAATAAAACTTCGAAACATTGTGGAGTTTGAACAATTTTTATAGTATTTCTATCTATATGCTGATTTGTTGTATCATTAATAATTCGTATTGATTCATTAACCGAAATTACGGGCACTGCGTTACCTTTTTTTTCTGCCATGTCAAATGCTGATTTAATAGTCGAAAGGCTTACCAGTGGTCTAACGGCATCATGTATGCCCACTATACCTTCCTTGATGTGTTCCAAGCCATTTTTTACAGACTGAAATCGGGTTTCGCCTCCTTTATCAATAGTAAGAGGAATGATAAAATTTTGTTTTTCTACCAACGATTGCCAGTATAGTAGTTGGTTAGCAGGTAAAATCAATATTATATTAATTGAATTATCATATTGATAGAATTTTTCTATTGTATGCATCAGAATAGGTTTGCCATTAATAAATAGAAATTGCTTTGGAATATCTGATTTCATTCTACTTCCAATACCTCCAGCTACAATAATTACTGATTTTTGCATAAACCATTTATTTAATAGTAAATTAAATGCCTAAAATTCTTATAAGTATATTTAAGAATTTTAGGCATTTAACTTGAAACCTTTAATTATAAAGAATATTTTAAATTATTAACATGGCATCACCATAAGTTAAAAAATTATATTTTTTATCAATAGCCTCCTTATAACCTTTCATTAAGAGATCATAGCCAGCAAAAGCTGCAACCATCATCATCATTGAGGACATAGAGGGATGAAAATTTGTAACCATACTATTTGCAACACTAAAATCGTAAGGAGGGAAAATGAATTTATTAGTCCAACCATTAAAAGGTTTCACATTTCCATTAATGGCAACAGAAGATTCGATGGCTTTCATTGTAGTTGTACCCACAGCACAAACATTTTTCTTTGCTTCCCTGGCTCTGTTAACGATTTCAGTAGCTTGTTCGGTAATAATAAGTTCTTCTGAATCCGTTTTATGCTTTGTAAGATCCTCTACATCAATGGATCTAAAATTTCCCAACCCCGCATGTAAAGTAACATCAGCGAAACCAATACCTTTAATTTCCATACGTTTCATTAGTTCGCGACTAAAATGAAATCCAGCAGTAGGAGCTACAACAGCTCCTTCATGTTTAGCATAAATTGTTTGATATCTTACAGCATCTTCTGGTTCAATTTCTCTAAGCCTTTGCAATTCATCCGGTAAAGGAGTATGTCCTAATCGTTTAATGGTTCCTTTAAATTCATCATAGGTTCCATCAAATAAGAAACGCAAGGTTCTGCCTCTTGACGTAGTATTGTCTATAACTTCAGCAACCAAAGAATCATCTTCACCGAAATAAAGCTTATTCCCAATTCTGATTTTTCGTGCAGGATCTACCAAAACATCCCAAAGTCTGCTTTCGGGATTAAGCTCCCTTAAAAGAAAAACAGTAATTTTAGCACCCGTTTTTTCTTTTTCACCATATAATAAAGCAGGAAAAACCTTAGTATTATTCAGTATAAAAACATCACCATCATTAAAATAATCAAGTATATCCTTGAAAATCTTATGTTCAATTGTCTGTTTTTTACGGTTTAACACCATAAGGCGAGACTCATCTCGTTGGTCACTTGGGCGATCTGCTATTAATTCTTTCGGTAAATTGTACCTGAATTGAGATAACTTCATGCTAGGTTAATTTATTGATTATTTGTTCACAAAAGTTTGCAAAGATAATAAAAAACGAGGCCTTTGTCAAGTGTTTTAGTAAGTTTTTATGAAACTTTATTAAATTAGGACTCATTTCAATATTTTTTATATCAAATAAAGTTAAATTAACTTGAAAAATAAATGAAATTTATTTTTACAAAAAAATAAACGGATAATATGATTAATTTTTTAAATCCTTATACTGTTTATATGCTGATTTTTAAAATATTTTTTAATCCTGTCTTTTTTAAATGCTGTCTTTCATAAAATTTCAGAACATTATTCAAATGTAAAAAGGAGCAATGCTTATTAACACTGCTCCTTCTATATTTAAAAATATATTTAATAAACCTAAAATTAAAGTTTACGCTTAACTTCGGTTTCTTCATAACCTTCTACAATATCACCAACTTTAATATCATTAAAGTTTTCAATATTTAATCCGCATTCAAATCCGGTAGCTACTTCTTTTACATCGTCTTTAAAACGTTTGAGTGAACCTAATCGTCCGGTATAAACTACTATACCATCACGAATAATCCTGATCTTGGTATTTCTGGTAATTTTTCCATCCAGCACCATACAACCTGCAATAGTTCCAACTTTCGTTATTTTAAATACTTCACGGATTTCAATATTACAAATAATTTTTTCAACAATATCAGGTGAAAGCATACCCTCAATTGCTGCTTTTATCTCATTTATAGCAGTATATATAATTGAATACAAACGTATATCAATTTGTTCCTGTTCTGCAAGTTTACGTGCATTTACAGATGGGCGAACCTGGAAACCAATTATAATAGCTTCAGATGCAGAAGCCAGTAATACATCCGATTCGGTTATCTGACCAACTGATTTGTGAATAACCTGAACCTGAACTTCTCCTGTTGATAATTTCAACAAAGAGTCAGATAATGCTTCTACAGAACCATCTACATCTCCCTTAACAATGATATTCAACTGTTTGAAATCACCAATCGCAATACGACGTCCGATTTCATCCAATGTAATATGTTTTTGAGTTCTAATACCTTGCTCGCGTTGCAATTGCATACGTTTATTTGCAATTTCCTTTGCTTCACGTTCATCAGCTAAAATATTGAATTTATCACCCGCCTGTGGTGCTCCGTTTAGTCCTAATAACAATACAGGCACAGATGGTCCGGCAACTTTAACAGCTACATTCCGCTCATTATACATCGCTTTTACTTTACCATAAGTAGAACCTGCCAAAACAAAATCACCAACATTAATCGTTCCGTTTTGAACTAATATTTTTGCAACATAACCACGACCTTTATCCAAAGCTGATTCAAT
>CAZYEM010000359.1:0-3434 GCA_964646395.1 uncultured Bacteroides sp. | reverse complement strand
GTTACGCTGCGACGATATCTCGCATTTTTGGTTCGAGGTAGGTCACTGTCAAATGCATGCTAGCGAGGTTCCCATAGTCTTCTTCGGGAATTTGGACGCGGTGGCGTTTTCGGAGCTCCATGACGATGTCCAAAAAGTCCATGCTATCGAGCTCCATCTGTTCGCGAAACGACTTGCTGTCATCCAAACCGGAGAGATCCTCGTCCGGAGCTATGTCGCTCAAAATATCTAGAATCTCATTCCGGATTTCTGCGGCTGTCATGGATCAGGTCACTCCCAAGGAAAATCGATGCGGTGCGCTATGGATGGAAATTCGAGGATGCCCGGCGGGACCTCAGAGGGCTCGAGCCCTCTGGGTTTGGATCAAAACCGTCTGACGACCAGAACGGAGTTAATCCCGAGCATCCCGAAGGAATTGTTGAGGATATAGTCGATACGACCTAGCTCTTGGGGTTGGTTGATGACCAAGCCGTCAAGGGCACAGGTTGGGTCCAAATTGTCCACATTTATCGTAGCATGGCAAACCCCGTCCTGAAAACTGGGTAAATTCCCTGCCAATTCCAAAGCTCCAGCGGCACCCATCGTGTGCCCGATGAAGCTTTTGGTGTTGTTGAACCGAACCCCGGGAACCCCGGAAAAGACTTGACGCAAGGCTTCGCATTCCTGGTTGTCCCCGCTGGTCGTCCCGGTCGCATGGGTGCTGACGATCTGGATTTGTTCGGGGCTCAAGCCACCGCGGGCAAGGGCCAGGCGAACGCACTGGGCCTGGCGTTCGGGGTTTGGGAGCACAAAGTCTGTCGCATCGGTGTTGATCGCGTAGGACACGATCTCGGCGATGATGTTGGCCGAGCGTTTTTTGGCATCGGAAAGACGCTCCAAAATGTAAAGGCAGCCACCTTCGGCTACGACGATCCCACTGCGGTCCTTGTCGAACGGCCGGGAAGCTTTCGTCGGGTCGCCGTGGTTTGCTAAGGCTCCTTGGGATTTGAAGGACGCGAAGATTCCGAAGGTGTGAATGCTCTCGGATACTCCACCTGCGATCGCCAGGTCGCATTCCCCGAGCCGAAGCATCTGGACCCCTTGGATGATCCCGGCATTGCCTGCGGCGCAGGCCGCTCCGATGGTGTAGTGCGGTCCGGTAATCCCAAGATTCAGTGCGATTTCCCCTGCTGGGTTGTTCGCCACCGTTCTGGGGTTGTGGTGGTGGGACCAAACCGTCGTATCGTAATTGAACTGGGAGATCGAGTAGATTTCATTTTCCGTCTCGACATTTCCGTGTTCGGTAATACCGATGTAAATCCCCACACGCGATTTGTCGACGTTCGCCCAATCCAGACCGCTCCGTGCGATCGCTTCGCTGGCCGACCATATTCCAACGGTACCGGCTCGCGTCCCTCGCCGCGCATCGCGACGGTTTTGGTACTTGGTCCCCTCGAACTCGCAAACTCCCGCATGGGTGTCGCCGACGTACCGAATGTTGTAGTTCCGCACCCCGCTGCGTCCGGCCAAGAGCGCCTCGCGGTAACTCTCGAGATTGGGGCCGTTGGGGCTCGCAAGCCCCACGGCGGTCATGACAATCCTTTGATCGTCCGGGAGTGTCGAGGTGCGATCTGGGTAAATCGACATAAGGGTCCTTCGAGGAGAGTTCGATCCAGCTATTACTGTCCCGGAATTTTACGGAAAAACTATCCTAAAAAATCGCGTGTTGTAGGAAATACACCGCAATTCCGGCGAAATAGCCCGCCAATGCTAGCGGCGCGATTTTTCGGAAATACCAGAAGAAATCGATCTTCTCGAGCCCCATGGCCGCAACCCCCGCGGCCGAACCGATGATCAGGCAACTGCCTCCGGTCCCACCGCAGTAGGCCAGCAGCATCCAAAAAGGATCGTTCAGCGGATTGGTTGACGAATACATCTCGATGCCGGCTGCGACCAACGGCACATTGTCGACGACCGCCGAAACCAATCCGATGATCACCGCGATAAGCGACTGGTTCTTCAAGGTCGCTTGGAGGTACTCCGCAAGCTGGTTCAGAACGTTCATCGAGCCCAAGGCTCCGACGGCCAAGAGTATCCCCAAGAAGAAAAGGACGCTCGACATGTCGATCCGACGCAGCGCCGAGAGGACCCCGGTGCTGCTCTTGGTCTTCTCATCCATCGTGTGCGACACGAGTTCCGATGCGAGCCAAAGCAACCCGAGACTGAGCATCATCCCCATAAACGGGGGCAAATGGGTGTAGGTTTTGAAGATCGGTACTGAGAGCAGTCCGGCTACCCCCAAGCACAAGAACAGCGCCTTGTGCCAAGTCTCGATCGACTTTTCTTCAAGATCCGCTTCGGTCTCTTTGGGGGGCGCAAGCTCCCCTTTGAGCCGCGTCGACAAGATCCCCAAGGGCACGAGCAAACAAGCCATACTCGGCAGGAACAATTCACGCATCACCTCCCACTCGCTAATCTTGTGCTTCATCCAGATCATCGTCGTCGTGACGTCACCGATGACCGTCCAAGCCCCTCCTGCGTTGGCTGCGACGATAACTATGCCGACATACACAAGCCGCAATTCCCGATCCGCGACAAGCTTGCGCAACACCGAGATCATCACAATGGTGGTCGTCAAGTTATCCAAGACCGCCGACAGAAAGAACGTGCCTATTCCGATGATCCACAGCAGTGACACCTTGCTCTTGGACCGTACATAACGCGTGATGAGCGAAAAGCCTTCGTGAGCATCGACCAACTCGACGATCGTCATGGCCCCGATAAGGAAAAACAAGATCCCTGCGGTCTCGGAAAAAAGATGGCTAAGCTGACCGTCGACGAGGAAGTGAAGTTTCGGATCCAGCCCACCCTCGGCCTCTGCCCCCCCGTGCTTTGCATGCCAATCCTCGAAGGCTTTGGTCGGCACCAACGTCGCGTAATAGATCGCATAGAGCGTCCAGCACAGAACTCCGGTCAGAATCGCTGAGGCTGCTTTGTTGACATGGATCTTGTGCTCCAGAGCGATGGCCAAGTACCCAAGCACGAACAAAAGAATGATGACAGTTAGCATTGAGTAAAAGCTTTGAGAAAAGACGAATGGCTAGACCGAAGTTGCGGCCCGGGGAGCCAAAATGATACACCAAAAACGGTATAGGTCGACTAAACAATCTGGTCGCGGTTCTCCTTGCGGACGATCTGCACCGAGTCGTACCAACCGAGCAGGCAGACCTCCGGAATGTCGGCCCAATGGCTATTGGGTTCCCAGAGCGACTGGCCACAGTCTGGACAGCAGGGGGTACCCTCGACCTTGCCCTGCAGGAACTTCTGCTTGAGCGTCGGGTCGGTCCAGACCGTTTCGCATTCGTCGCATAAAATGCAGCCGGTCAGTCGCCCCCGCTGGAGATCATGGCAAACTCGAACACGGCAAAGCCCATCCCCACAGACTGGGCATTGCT
>CAZYEM010000358.1:507-3450 GCA_964646395.1 uncultured Bacteroides sp. | reverse complement strand
CTATTTTATTTTTTAACATACATTTAAATTAAGGCTTAATTATGACCCACTATTACAATGGGTCATAATTTTATTATTATATATTCTCGAAAGAAGCTCCTGTTGGAGTAATATAGAACGTAATGTCTATAAATTCTAACGATTTGGTTGGTTTGATATAAATCTTACCTGTCATTTGATTTCTGTCTAAATCAGCAGCGTCTGACGATACTGTAACTCGGAAATCATATAAACCTCTGTCTCTTCTGATAGCATCCAAGATAGGGTTAACCGCGTCTAAGAAGTCTTGTCTTACTTTTTGGTCGTTTTGTTCAAACAATAATCTTACAGATACCGCTGAAATCAATTTACGAGCTTGAAGTAATAATCTTCTAACGTTTATTCTATCAAGAGCTGATTGAGCTACTTGTAGAGTTTTATTACCCCAAATTACTGTTCCAACGTCAGAGAAAGTCGCAATTGGATTAATACGTCCTTGATAAAGTACGTCTCTATCTTCTTGAGTAAGTTTCTTTCTCGCTTTAATAGCGTTTACAATACCTCTTGTGTAACCCGCAGCTGCGAACCAAGGGAATGCGATGTTGTCCGTTAACGCCAAGTTTTTAACAACCTCACCTGTTGGTGGTAAATAGATTTGTGTGTTATTCACACTATCTTTTACTAAAATCCAAGGGTAATATGTTGCAGTATAGTTAGAGTCAATATCAGTTAAACTATCAACAGCTTCTTGTGGATAAATTAAATCCGTTGGATTAGTTGTTGATGGTACAAACATTTGGTAATCAGGTGTTGTACAAATATATAATGAATCCGCTCTATTGTATTCAATCATCTCAATAGCACTACCAACTAAGTCACCGTGATTAACAGCGTCAATACCAGGTGTTACAAATAAATTAATATTTACAGCCTCAGGGTTTGAGAATGTTTGTTGACCTAATAAGTATGCGTAATAATCAGAATTTGCCCAATCTTGAGTATTATGACCAACTGTTATTTGTTTAAATGCTCCCCAACCTGTTGCTGTAGGGTATCTAAAGTCCGGACAGAAACCTTTTAAGAATTGAGATTGACCTATTCTGAAATTATCAGTGTTAGTTCTTGATTCTCTATAGATATCCCAACCATCAAAACCACCTTGTACTAATAATGAGAATTTACGTGCATAAATGTTATAGTATGGGTTTGCCGTACTATCAGGGTCTGTAACGAAAGGTGCTGAACCAACAAAGAATTCTGGTTTATTTGTTCCCGGATAAACGATTGATGCCGCATTTATATCCATATGGAAACCTCTTGTTTGAACATTCCATTCCGCGTAATCACTTACTTTACATAAATCTAATGGAAGTTGTTTTCCTTTATAATTAAAGAAATCAACATCGTAACCCGCACCGTATCCTGTAGAAATACCTAAATAAGTTCTACGAACATTATCACCAGGACTTGATTGTGTTACATTACCACCTGAAGCGTTACCAAATGGTGGGTCAAACACTACCTCACCCGGATAGTCATATTTAGTTTTATAAATAGGGAATGGTGATTGAGATGTTCCATATTGTCTAAATTTGAAACCTTGGAATCCACAAGGAAGTGCGTCTATCGGAGCATCTTCGTTCATTTCAACCATTATATATTTAGAGTTTAATGTATATTCACCGCCAACTGTACCTATTTTCACACCAATAAATGAATTACTGTTTGGGTTCATAGAACAATTTGTGAATTTTTCTAAAACAACAGGATTTGCATCACTATCAAAGAAATCTCTAACCAATACATCAAATGTTTGGTTTGAAAATGACATATTAACTAATGATATTTTAACTTCACTATTTGCTGATTCACCATCAGAAATTGTTGCAAATCTAAATAAATTGTAAACTTTACTACCTCTTAACTCAGAAACAATCCACGGAGATACCGGTGTTTGATATTGTTCTAAATAAAACGCTATAGAAGAAGAGTCATTATCTTCATTATTCGCTCTTGGTAATGCAGTTAAATCACAATTTAATCCTCTAATGTATCCTTTATTGTATGAATAATTTAATAACGATTGGAAGTTTTCTTCAACAAATAATGGAACAGTGGTTCTTGGTTTACCAAAGTTAGATGTTCCAAAAACTTTACTAACATTCTTTGAATCTGAATCACTAAGGGATGTCTCAAAGAAGAAAGTATTACCATCTTTATCTGTTACATTAATACCAAATTCAGAATATGGGTTATTTTTAACTGTTGAATAGTTTCCTGTACAATTTAATGTTACATTTGCAATATCATTTACTTGGTAAGTTGGTCCATCAGATGATGTACTATAAGTTGATAAACCTCTTGAACGTAAAGTTGTAATAACTACATCATCAAAATCGGTGTATGATGTCCCTGTGTAAACATAAATTTTTCCGGTAACATTACCAGAATAACAAGTTTTAATGTTACCAATAGATTGAGAACCGGTATGTCCTGTTGTTGCAGGATTACAAAGGTCAATTTCAACCATACATATATTCCACAAAGTAGAAACCGTTAAATCTTCTGAAACTAATTGATATTCTAAACAACCTGTTGCAGAAAAATCATTTTCTGTTACACCACTATATTGGTCAACACAATCAATTAAAACAGTACTTGTACAAGCACTAAAATCACAAATAATATTTGTTAAATCAGTTCCTTGTGGTATGTAAACATTAATTGTTTGTGTGTTATAATTAATACTAGCTCCGTGTCCACTTACACTAAAACTATTAAAACTAGCACAATTAGATAATGTACTTGTTTGAACTAAATTATCAATTACACTATAGAATGAACTACCACTGTAATTAAAATTACCATTATTATCAAACATCGAGTAATACCAAACATCGGTATCCGGTGATGTGTAATCACAAACACTTGAATCAACACTATTAATATTAAACACATTTGTTA
>CAZYEM010000358.1:0-497 GCA_964646395.1 uncultured Bacteroides sp. | reverse complement strand
TTACTAAAGCAGAATGGTCTGTTCCTAAAATTGCCCCGTAAACGTTAATTGACGTTGCTGATGTGGATAATGTTGTTGATGATAAAATTACATCATAAATTTGTTGTTTAAAGTCGCTACTAAGTGTTGATGTTGTACCGTTAAAATTCTCATATGATGATGTAAATTTGTTTGATAGGATTGAATCGTCTCCAGTTATTGCACCAAACACTATTGTATCTATACTATTATCACAACCCGAAAAAGGAATGTTATAGGTATATTCTAAAAATGCGTCACAATCTTGTTGACAATCAATTGTAACATAACTTGTACAATAAAAATCTACTGTTGTTTTATCAACGTTCGCCACCGTTTTTATAGACCAAGATGGTCCTGCGTCATATCCTGACAATCCCAAAATTCTTGTAACAAACAATTGGTTTGATTGTTGTAAATAAGATTTTGCGATATACGAAGCTTCATACTTCGGTATTTGTGTATTTATAAACTTTTCA
>CAZYEM010000357.1:0-3478 GCA_964646395.1 uncultured Bacteroides sp. | reverse complement strand
AATCCATAGCCATCTGCCAGATAATTAATTTCTCAAATTTGAATTCCATAAATCTGTTTTTGTATTAGTTAAATGCTAAAAGACACAAACTCTACTTCGGTCTTCGGTCTTCAGTCTTCCAACTCCTTAAAACATTTCGTCATATTTTGTCCACAGAAAATCACCCAAATCCCAGGCTTTTTTAACAACTTTATTTCCCCATTCATTGGTGTATTTATTGAGGTTTTCAATAGCTTGCTTGTTTTTCTTCTGTGAAATTAAAAGAATGGCGTCATTTTCGAGTTTTTTCTGATTTTCAAACATTTCTTTTTGCCATGGATTCCATACTTTGTCAATATCATGACGCATATCGCCCCAACGATGAGAAGCCAAAGTTCCTAATCTGTTGAAAGCCCACCAGGCAGATTCCATATTATAACCTTTGGTTCTGCCGGGAGTTTTGTATGGTTTTGGTAAATCTAAAGTCTGGCAATAGATTGGTATATAAATAGATGTAGCTACATTATCCAAAGCCATCCATACAACACCTCCAACTTCATCTGGCATCCAACTGCGTGATTGAGTTATTGTTGCATACATGGTGTACCAGCGTGCTATCGGACGTTCGCCACGCCAGCCCCAACCACCGTTGATACGTAACATCTTATTCATATCGTAAGGCATTTGAGGATTTGCCATTGGTGATATCACCATTTTACCGCTATCATTTGGTACTAACAAATCTTTAGTCATATCAAACGGAGTTCCTTCGTAATAATCTTTAAAAATACGGACTAACCACTCTAAACTAACTGGTTTTTCGGGTTTTACAGAGAAAGGATAATTTTCAGCATTCGGATCTAACTTAAGAGAAGGAGCCATCAAATCCAGAACCCTCCATTCTCTGCGGCGCGAAGCCAATGAAGTACGACTTTCGGGTGCATATGCATAGCAAAACTTAAAAGTTTCCTTTCCTCCATTATGCCAACCTTGTTCTTTAGCAACAGCATAAATATTTTCGGAAGCTAAAAAATAATCGGGATTATTTAAATCTATCTCCTTGATAGTACTGGCATTGGCATTAACCGAAACATGATTATCAGGTACACGTTGAGCTACCCAAACGGCTCCTATTTTATCCTTGCCTGGTCCTACAATTTCAAAATGCCATACTTCTTGTTTATCAGCAATCGTAAGACATTCGCCTGCATCGCTCCAGCCATATAGTTTAGTAAGTTCACCTGCAAGCTTTATAGCATCGCGAGCGGTAGTGCATCTTTCGAGCATCAACTGGCAAAGCTGCTGACAATCAATTAATCCTTTGTTTGATTGCAATTCTTCTCTGCCACCAAAAGTTGATTCGCCTATTGCCAGTTGTTTTTCATTCATACATGGATATGCAGTATTTATGAATCCGTAAGTTGATTCAACCTGTGGAATTTCACCAACTTTGTTATAAGAATAAGAAGGCATAGGAAAGGTATCGCAAGGCACACGGCGATATACTGACATCATGGTTCCGGGTTTGTGTTTCATTGCCGGAGTCATATACATTTCCGAACGGGTACGATGACTATCGTCTGTATGCGAAGTTTGTACGCTTCCATCAACCGAAGCTTTTTTACCAACGGTTATCGAAGTGCATGCATCGGGAAATCCACCCACCCAATCGCTTTTGTCAATTTGAGCGTAGCTGCCAATTTGTAAAGCTACTGCAAGAATAATTGTAAATATTGTTTTTTTCATTTGATTAAAACTTTAAATAAAATAATAGTAAAGTGTTCAAAGATTTCTTATCGTTTTCACTTTCTTTTGCAAACCTACTATTTTTTTTTGAGATTTTATAATACCTTTTATTTATAAACCGAAAAACATTAAATTTGCTTACTTTATTTTTTCAAATTCTCAATCATGATAAATCCAGATTTCACAAAAATTGACAGCATTGTTTTACATAAAATCGGTATCAAACTAAATGAAGAAGGCATACGCTTTTCAAAATCACCAATTAAGACTGATGATACCATTAATGAACTGTTGTTGAAGTATTTCTTTTCGCCTTTCAAACAAAGTGAGTATTACAATCTGTATCATGATACCGATTTGAATCTGAATGAAATTTTCAGCTATGTAAGCAATATTTTTGCTGACAATCAGGAGTTATATGAGCAATCGGTTAATATTGCCAAGCATTTGTACGAACAATCGGTACATCCGAAAATTAAAAGCGGCGAAATGTATGTGGTTTATTTAAAAGATTGTATGCTTGATGGCGAAAGTATGGATGCAGTGGGTATCTTTAAATCGGAAAACCGCGAAACCTATCTCAAGGTTTATCCTTTTGGAGAAGGTTTTGAGATTGATAGCGAGGCAGGTATCAATATTAACAAACTTGATAAGGGCTGCCTTATTTTCAATACCGAAAAAGAAAAGGGTTATGTGGTAGCTGTAGTTGACAATGTTAGCAAAGGCAATGAAGCCCAATACTGGATGGATGATTTTCTGCATTTGCGAATCCGTCAGGATGAATACCATAACACACGCGAAGTTATGAATTTGTGCAAAAGTTTTGTGGTAGAAAATTTGCCAAAGCAATACGATGTTTCCAAAGCCGACCAGGCAGATATGCTGAACCAGAGTATGCAGTTTTTCAGGGAAAACGAAAGTTTTGAATTTGATGAATTTGCCGAAAATGTGATGAAGCAACCCGAAGTAATTGAATCGTTTAAGCAATACAAGAGTTTTTATGAAGATGAAAATGAATTAAGAATTGCCGATAGTTTCGATATTTCGGAAGAAGCCGTGAAAAAGCAAGCAAGAGTGATGAAAACAGTTATAAAACTCGATAAGAATTTCCATATTTATATCCACGGCAAACGCGAGCTGATTGAAAAAGGTTTTGATGATTCCAATAAGATGCATTATTATAAGTTGTATTTTAAGGAGGAGTTGTAAACTAATAAAAAACCTACTTAAAAATGAAAAAGATAAATAGTTATTTTACCGATAGAATTAATTCTCCTTTAATCCCAAAAGACAGATTTATTGTTGGAATACTTATAGGGCTTTTTTATGCTTTCACTTTTTATTCATTCATATATATTACAAGAGAAAGTTTTAGATTATTATCTTCAGATGAAAATTTTAATTTATGGGTTTTAAATGATAAAGAAGTCAATTTTTATAATTTGTTTTTTGCATTTATTTCAGTAATAATATCATTATCAATTTGTTTTAGATTTTGGTTTGAGCGTCCCAGAAGAATATTCGGCAGGTTTCAATATAAATCCAAAGCATTGATATATAATCAAAGTGGTTTAAACTGGTATTTCATTTTCTGGTTTTCGAAAATGGCATTAATATTTGCTTGTATTTTTGCAATAGGTGGTTTTTTTTATACGTTTAGTTTTTATCCTGACTATAATTTTCTTTTTATTTTAATTGTTATTGTATTGTTTTTTAATGCATGGATTCCTTATATACAACAACTTAAGCGAAA
>CAZYEM010000356.1:0-3495 GCA_964646395.1 uncultured Bacteroides sp. | reverse complement strand
CGTTAGCAACCATAGTAATTGACAGCCGAACAATCAAGATAAAGTTTCCATATATTAAAACATTCATTATCTTTGTACTATTAAAATTTAAGAATGAAACCAAAATTTGATGTCATTTTACTTGGAGAAGTTTGGGATTTGCTTGACACTATTGATGAAAAGTCCAAGGAAAAGATTTTTTACAATATTGATAAAGCAAAATATGTAAATGACCCAGAATTATTCAAGAAACTTGACGATTTGATTTGGGAATTCAGGACAAAATACAGAAAAACATATTATCGGTTATTGGCATTTTGGGATAAAACCGATAAGATAGAGACTTTAGTTGTCGCTACTCACGGAATAATCAAAAAAACTGATAAAATGCAAAAAGCTGAGATTGAAAAAGCAAAAATTATTATGAAACAGTATTTTGACCAGAAACATAAAAAATAACAGATATGGAAAATAAATTAAGGATTTACACATTGGACGAGGCAAAAGATAAACATTTGGGAGAAATTGGGACTGACAAACGTGATAAATACGAATACGAATTACGTCTTGATTTACTTGGAGAAATGATAAAACAAGCCCGCCAAGAAAGACATTTGACACAATCACAATTAGGTGAAATGATTGGAGTACAAAAGTCACAAATTTCACGAATTGAGAATAATGCAAAAAATGTGACTATTGAGACAATTTTGCGAGTTTTTAGAGCATTAAAAGCGAAAGTGAATTTTAACGTGGAATTATTAGAAGGAGATTTTAAGATTGCATAAACTACGGTTGCTAACAGCAAGGCTATATTTAATAAGGGTTTCAGGGGGTAATTCAAACATTCTACCCCGCTCAAACTTCGGTGTAGGTGGACAGGAAAGTAGCCCGCAATCCCTTACTGCTGCTACACTCAACCGTTATAGCCAATGCCAGGTGCTTTGCAGTGACGATTTCTATCGACAAAAATAAGTTTGGAATTAGTTGTCTGAATAGTTAACTTTGCTTCATGACTTTTGAGAGACAAGTAATCGCTTATAAGAACTATTTTCTCGACTTTTACGGGAAACAGGCAGACAATGTCCAGGCAAAGATTGAGTGGACTTTAAACTTAATCCGAGTGATCAGCTAAGTCCCCGAAAAATATTTTGAGCATTTGAAAGGTACAAAGGGACTTTATGAGATAAGAGTTGAGGTCGGAAATAATATCTATCGAATCTTTTCCTTCTTTGACAATGGGAATATAGTTGTTCTTGGAAACGCTTTCCAAAAGAAGACTCAGAAGACACCGAAACAGGAATTGGAAAAGGCACTAAAAATAATGGAGGAATATCAAGATGAATTCAAAAAGTAATATCACGACATTAGACCAAATTCTCGACAAAAAGTATGGTAAAAAAGGACAACCCAAACGTGAAGAATGGGAACAAAAGTTTGAGTCCTTCAGACTTGGTGTTTTGCTCGAGGAGGCAAGGTTGAAACTTGGTATGACACAAGAAGAACTTGCCGAAAAATGTGGGACAAACAAATCATACATTTCAAGAATTGAAAATAATGCATCTGACATCCGGTTGTCGACCTTAATGAAAATTATTCAACAAGGGCTTGGCGGACATTTAAAATTGACGTTGCAACTATAAGTGAATTAAGGCACTAGGCTATAAAAAAGGCTATATTCAATAAGGGTTTCAGGGGTAATTCAAGCATTCTATCCCGCTCAAACTTCAGTGTTGGCGGACAGGAAATTAGTCCGCAATCCCTTACTGCATATAGCCTCATAACGTTACCAGCAAGCCAAAAAACCTGAAATAAACCCAATAATGATTGCAATATTAGAGAACCGACTTCTCTATGACAACCACCTTTAACCATTCAAAAAACTCCATCACCATCAAGAATAGCGCCTCTGGCATATTTCGTTATTTTACTGGTTAAATGACTGCTACTTTTGTTTCATAAAATTCTCAACAAATAATTAAAATCAGAAAAAATGAAAACAAAAGGATTAGCATTAACAATGCTTGTATTATTATCAATGAGCAGTTTTGCTCAAGAATCTGAAAAGCGATTTGGATTTGAACTAAACGGAGGAGTATCGGTAGCAACAAAGAAAATTGATGGTGCAAGTCTGAACCCAGGATTTGGCTTCGAGGGTACTTTCCATTATCGATTTTTGCCGCATCTGGGTGCATATGCGGGATGGGGTTGGAACCGGTTTGGCGCTGATGAGTCTTTTGCAGGCAATGATGTTTGCTTTGAAGAAACAGGTTATGTTTTCGGTCTAAATTTCAAGCACCAGATTGGCACCTCAAAATTGTCTTATTATGTTAGAGCTGGCGGATTATACAATCATATCGAAACTGAAAATACCGATGGTGATATAGTAAACGATAGTAAACATGGATTTGGCTATCAGCTGGCCGGGGGGCTGGATATTAAATTAGGCAAAAACTGGAGTCTTACACCAGGGCTTAGGTTTAACTCGTTTTCACGAGACACAGAGTTTGAAGGAACACAAAAACAACTTAATTACCAATACATTTCTGCAAGAATTGGTATTGTAAAAATATTTTAATAAAACTGTTATGAAAGGGGGATATGTTGATTTGTATACATATTCCCCTTCTTTGGAAAAATGGAATGAAAATAATTAATACAATTATCATGAAATCGCCATGATTTATCAATCACCAACAGAAATGATAATTACCTCATGGCTATTCCATTTGGCAAATAAAAAACAAATTGTTATCAAATGAAAAGAATAAGTGTTTTATTGTTGGGTGCTTTGTTTGTGCTCATTGCCTCTTGTGAAAAAGATCCCTATATTAATTTTGGATTTGATTCTAAAATTGATAAAAATTCAAAAGGACTGGTAATCGCTCATATTTCTGACAATGATGAAAGTATTCATTTGACCGGAGTTATCAATTTATTGGAAGGAGAAGTGAACATTACTTTAACGTACCCAGATAATGAAACGGTTTATTCAAAGACAATCATTGCTCCAATTGAATTGATAATAAACGAAACATTTGAGGCAAATCAAGGATATTGGAAACTGAAGTACTTAAGCAATAATGGTATTGGAACAATTGATTTACATTTGTACAAATAATTCATGATGAAATTTAGAATAAAACATGATTTTTCATTTGTAAAGTTGTTAAAACTGCTGACATACTTATCGCTTGGACTTCAACTTATAACGGTTTCTCAAATTTATTTTTTTAAGAATGAACTGTTTAGCGACCCTGTTTTTATTCTCATTAGGTTTTTTCGTGGAACCATTTTATCATTTCTGGCAGGAGCCATCTTAGCATTCCCTTATCTTTATCTGATAAAGCGATTAAACGACAGGCTTCCGTGGAAAAAAAACGCTCTGAGGAGACTTTTCATCCAATTTCCGGTAGCAATTATTGCTGGGTTGTTAATCACCCCGGTAATTTTACTACCTGCAGGTATGGTGTTTAATATGGAACATGATTGGATAACTGTTCTTAATAATGCTTA
>CAZYEM010000355.1:0-3506 GCA_964646395.1 uncultured Bacteroides sp. | reverse complement strand
GCTTTACAAAAAGCAATAAAAAATCCAACAAGAATAAATATGAATATAGTACACGCTCAGCAAGCCAGACAAATATTAGATTTATTAGTAGGATTTCAAGTTAGTCCAATGTTATGGAAATATATATCAAAAAATTCAGAAAATAGTCTTAGCGCAGGAAGATGTCAAACCCCAGCACTCAGATTAGTTTATGATAATCAGAAAGAAATAAATGAATCAAAAGAAAAAGAAAAGTATAATACAATTGGGTTTTTTACAAATAAAAATATTGCGTTTGAACTGACACCTCAAGCAAAATTTGAAACAAAAGATGAAGTAATTGATTTTTTAGATGGTTCGGCAGAATTTGACCATAATTATACGTGTACAAAACCAGAAATAAAAATAAAGAAATGTCCAGAGCCTTTTACAACATCCAGATTACAACAAACAGCAAGCAATGAACTTCATTTCTCTCCAAAAGAGACAATGAAAGTATGTCAAAGTTTGTATGAAGGTGGATATATAACTTATATGAGAACAGATAGCAAGAAGTATAGTAAGGAGTTTATTGATTCAACAAAAGATTATATAGTTAGAACATATGAAGATAAATATATCAACGAAAATATAAATAGTTTAATTAACAACAGAGAGACAAATCAAGATGAGTCAAGTAATTTAGTTCAAGAAGCCCACGAAGCAATTAGACCAACAACCATTTCTCTCAAAGAACTTCCAGACAACTTAGATTCAAAAGAGAAACGAATGTATAAACTTATTTGGGAGAATACTTTAGAGAGCTGTATGTCATCAGCTTCATTTTATTCAATAACAGCAAGTATATTAGCATTAAATAATTTAAAATTTGTTTATACAAGCGAATTAATAAATTTTCCTGGATGGAAAATCGTTTCAAAAAAATATATAAATGAAATAAATCCGGATAATAAAGAATACCAATACTTACAAACAATTAAACAAAATCAAGTAATTCATTATAAAAAAATTGTATCAAAAGTAACATTAACAAATACTAAATCACATTATACAGAAGCAAGACTAATCCAGCTTTTAGAAGAAAAAGGAATAGGAAGACCATCCACATTTGCGATGTTAATTGATAAAATTCAAGAAAGAGGTTATGTTAAAAAAGAAGACATAAAAGGCAAGGAATTAAATTGTAAAGATTTTGAATTAGAAAATGGAGAAATTTTTGAGATAGAATCAAAAAGAGACTTTGGTAATGAAAAAAATAAATTAGTATTACAACCATTAGGGTTAATAGTTATGGAATTTTTAGAGAAAAACTTTAATGATTTATTTAATTATAATTATACGAAACAAATGGAAGATGACCTGGATAAAATATCTCAAGGAAATAAAATATGGCACGAATTATGTAAAGATTGTAATGACCAAATAAGTATTTTAATTAATAAATTAAAGGATGAACCAAATACTAAATTAGAAATAAAAATAGATGAAAACAATAGTTATGTAATAGGTAAATATGGTCCAGTTATAAAAACTACAACTATTGTAGATGGTAAAAATAGTACAATATTTAATAAAGTTATAAAAGATGTTGATATTCATAAATTAGAAAATGGAGAATATAAGTTAGAAGATATAATAGATACAAATTATGTAAGAAGTGAGTATAATTTAGGAAAATATGAAGGTCATGATGTAATCATAAAAAAAGGTAAATTTGGATTATATATTTCTTGGGATAAAAATTCAAAAACATTAAAAGAACTAGGAAATCAACCTATTGAAAGCATAACATTTAAGGATGTAGAAAAATATTTGGATGAAGGAAGTAATATTATTAGAGAGATATCTGATAACATAACTATACGTAAAAGCACAAAAGGTGAATATATATTTTATAAGACTGCTAAAATGAAAAAACCAGTTTTTTATAATTTTAAAGGATTTGAAGAAGATTATAAAAGATGTGATATAAATATTTTAAGAACATGGTTAAAAGAAACTCATAAAATATTCTAATTATTAAAGTTAATATTAGTTCCTCCTAATTGTGGATTAAATAATTTATATTCTCTTAATTGTTGTGAACTATAAAGTGCGAATTCTAGTGTAAATGAATAATTAAAAACTCCAAAATTAACTAATTGACCGTTATGATATCTAATTTTAATTTTTAATTTTCTAATTCTCTCTGCTGGAGGTAAATATAATTTATATGGTTGAGAACCTTGGTCAAACCATTGTGACATAGGTGTAGTCGGAATAGGAATTTTAGCAAATGAAGAATTTACAATGCCATTAGTTTTATTTGTTGTTAAAGTAAAAGAATTCATATTATACGGAGATGTTTCATCAATACCCATTATCACCTTGATTAACATCTCCGTAATAAAATCTAGGAACAAAATCAGGCACTGTTGTAGCTTCAGTATCACATCTGTCTAAACCTAAGTATCCAGGTAGTCCCCAATTACTAAAATCGGGTAATTGATTATTTGTGCATTTAGATATATCATACGAATTATCTTTAATAATTGATGTTGAATTAGTTAAAATAAATCCGGAACTTTTATTACCAAACCATATTTTTTGTTCAACATTATTATATACTATTACAAATTGGCTGTAACCTCCGTTTGAAATAAATTGTGCTAGTAAATCAGAATATCCATTATCTGTTAAATATTTTTTAATAACAATGTTAACGGCTTCATTAAATCTATTAGTTAACTCAGTAGTCATTTGGGTAGGATTATAAAATCCAAGTGAAATAACTATTGTATAAAGGTTAGCTTTATTATTGTATAAAGCCGTAAAAATAGCTTCTTGTAAAGCATCACTATATTCGTGTTCTCCAGGATTATATGGATTATTAATAAGAAATGTCATAGTGATATTAGAAGTAAGAGGTGAAAATGTATCATAGTTAGCTGGAAATGTCCAATCAGATAATTGTACTGTACTAACATTTAAATAATCTTCTGGTAGTTCAATTTCAAATAAGCTCGAATTTGGAAACTTTACATAATCTCTATCTTCTGAATGAATTGAGACATATTTTTTATATAAAGTATAATTTTGACTATTTGGTATTAATGGGTGTGTTTGATTAACATTAAAAACATTCTTTTCAATAATCGGATTAGTTCTAAATTTGGACATAATGTATTATTAATATAATAGTATATTAATTTTTATATTATAATAATTAATATAGTATTAAAATTAATATAGTTAATATTATATAAAATGTCAGGAAATTCTGTAGTATCAAATTATGGTGGAAGACAACCAAATAATACTAGTTACATAAAACAATTTTCAGAAGCACCAACTGGTTTTGTTAATTGGATATATAAAACAATTAATGGAAAAAAATATATTACACCAGCATCAAATAATAGTGTATTTTTACCCAAAGATTTAGTTGTAGTGGGTTCAATAAATAGTCCTTCTGATGTATCATTAAAGGAAAATATAAATGATTTAACTGATGATTTTTGTAATAATATTTTAAATATAAAACCAAA
>CAZYEM010000354.1:0-3532 GCA_964646395.1 uncultured Bacteroides sp. | reverse complement strand
TACTGACCAAGGAATTGATTTAATATCAAATGGAGTAATGGGAGAAATGCTCGTCAATATTCCTATAGATGATTTAAGTGAATACAGCATTAATGGAGGCGATGATATTGACTTGAATTATAGTCTTGTTTATATTCATAAAATGTGTATAACTAATAAACTTTCTAGTGAAATTCAATTTTGTATAAGCAAAGAATTTCCAATGAAACTTAAATACGATTTAGGAGATAATAGTGTCATCGAATTTTATATCGCACCTAAATCTAGTTTTTAAAATGTATAAATATTTAAAATCTTTAACATTTCAAAATATTTTAATAAATATTTAATATATTATGGCACGTTCTAAATACAGAAAAACAAGAAGACAAAAATCAAGATACATAAAAACAAGAAGAAACAAAAAACATATTAAGAAACAAATTGGTGGAGAATTATCAAATAATTGTATTAGAGAAATATTAAAAATGGCTTTTAAAGAAAATCAAGATTTAACTGAACCTCAAATAAATGTTTTAGTAGATAAATTTATGACTGCATCTACATTATGGAGAAGTTATCCAGATTTATTTGCTTTACTTAATCAAATTGATGAAATTGTAAATGATCAATTCAATTATGATGAATGTGTTGATTGGTCAAATGATATTATGGAACACTTAATAAATGAAATTAATTAAACAATTTTTGTAAATTGTCTCGTTCCAATTTACAAAAATTATTATTGTTTTTATTTAAGAATTATGATTGAAATAATAACAGGATTTTTTGTTTTTTGTTTAGTATTATTTATTTATCTTCACGTACATTTTCATTTAAAAACAAGTAATGATTTAGAAATATATGAACTCGACCAAGCTTCTAAAGATAAATTAGAAGAAATATGTGATATTAGACAGCCAGTTTTATTTGATTTTGATAACCAAAAAATTATTGAAACATCTAATAAGAATTATATTTTAAATAATTATAACGCTTTTGAAATAAAAATTAGAAATAACAAAGAAATAGATAGAAACTCTGAAATGTATATGCCATTACCAATACATTCTGCTATCAAATTATTTGATGAAGATAAAAATTCCACATATTTTTCAGAAAACAATACTGATTTTTTACAAGAAACCGGTGTTATTAAAAGTTTACAATATAACGATGAATTTTTAAGACCTTATATGGTTTCAAATTGTAATTATGACATTTTAATGGGTAGCGAGGGATGTTGTACTCCATTTAGATATGAAATAAATTATCGAAATTTCTTTTTATTAACACAAGGAACAGCACAAATTAAGCTTACTCCACCTCAAAGCACACGTTATTTATATCCTGATTACGATTATGAAAATTTTGAATTTAGGTCTCCTGTTAATCCATGGAATCCACAACCTAATTATATTGCTGATTTTGATAAGTTAAAATGCCTTGAATTTACTTTATTGCCTGGTAAAACTGTATTTATTCCAGCATTTTGGTGGTATAGCATTAAACTTGGTAAAAATACAAGTATTTCTTGTTTTCGATATCGCACATATATGAATAATATTGCTATTTCACCATATATTGCTATGTATGCTTTACAAATTCAAAATGTTAAACGAAATATGTCAAAAACTGCTGATATTAATATATTAAATAAAAAGGAAGTAGACATTCAAAGTAATACTACAGAAATAATTAATGAAAATAATGAAGAAAACAATGAAGAAAACAATCAAAAAAATAGTGAAAATAAATTAAAAAATAAATCTATTTAATAAAAAATATATTTTAAAATGTTATTATATAATGTTTAAAAAGAAATATTCACTTTCTAAGTATTTTGGAAAAAGTAAACATAGAAAAACTTATCGCAAAAGACATAATTCATGTAAAAGATATAATAAAAAATATAATAAAAGCAAAAAAAATATGAGAGGAGGCTGAGGCGGAGACCCGTTACCTAATAATATTTTTTAAAAAAATTATCATATAATTTCTGGAATGATATGTATACTTAGATATATATTGATATAGAAATAATAATTTAAATCCATTTTTTAAATGGACTTAAAGTAAATTCTCTTTTAGCGTATTCAAAATTTCTTCATCCTTTACTATTAAAAACCCTATTTTAGTTCTACACATCGCACAAGTTGGAAAACTATGAGGATTACATTTTTTTAGTATTGTTGACAAGCAAACTCCACAAAAATTATGATTACAATTTAATGAAACCATATGACGATTTTGCTTGTCTTCATAGCAAATATTG
Organism: uncultured Bacteroides sp.; assembly: GCA_964646395.1. GTDB lineage: Bacteria > Bacteroidota > Bacteroidia > Bacteroidales > JACABE01 > JACABE01. The sequence continues at coordinate 1,278 of CAZYEM010000354.1, read as the reverse complement.
CAGTTTTCTATTGCGTCTAATTCTTCTGAGATTTGTTGTGTTGTTCTCTCTTCTGACTCTATTTCAAGGCATAAAAATCCAGATATATCGTATTTTCTATTTTCACTTGTTTCCTCACGAATACTTCTCAATTCAGTAAGAAATTCAGCTAATCTGAAATCTAATAAGTCTAAAGAATCTTGTGATATACTTACAGTTGGTAAAGGAATATAGTTGGTCGATTGAACTTGATTTCCCCATATGTCTTCCTCAATATTCCAAAATAAATTCACAATTTTTGACACACATATTTGTAAACTGTTCCTTGAATACGCTCCACAAAATCGCATTGCGTAACTTTTTATTAAATTATGGTCCTGTCCGTACAACCACGTTTCAAAATACGAAACTTTATTATTAAAATCTATAGAAGGAATTTCTCTCAGTTCGTCTCTTCTATTTGTTAAATTTGTTTGAAAATTTATTAACCTTGAATCATTACATTGAGTAATATTATGTTCTTCACTTCTACAACAAGAACAACGTCTTATTAATTGTCTTGTTCTGGTAAGAAAGTTATTTTGATTATTCATTTGATTTGATATCATTATATTAGTGCTTTATTAATTTAAAATACTTATTATATTTTTATTTCAATTTTTTTATTAATAAAAATAGTTATATAGAGATAATTTGTTATTTAATGGTAAGGCTATAATGTCACAATTCATTAAATTAACATCTATGATAATAAACAAAAATTTAATTACTAGTGTTTTTATAAAACCTAATAAATATCATATCTATACTGTTGAAAATAATATTAATGGGTATATGCTTTTTGGAAGTGGGGGCGCTAGTTCTAGCCCTGAAAAAATTGTAATTTGCGAAGAAAAATCCCCTGAAGATTATAAAATTATTGCCCAATGGATTGGTTCAATATAAAATCATAATAAATTATATTATATGTAGATAACAGTTAAAGATAAATTATTATCTACATATAGATAACAAAATGGATGTATTTAAAATATACGTAAATGACAGAAATTACTCATCCTGGAATATTTTTGAAACTTCTAATTTTCAACCTGTAAATTTGGAAATAAATCCTGTAGAAAACAAATTATTTTCTAACGATGTTTTTAGTATTGATGATGCTAAAAATGTCAAACTTATACATTCTTCAATTCGTTCTGGTACTTCTATGCCGGGAGTTTTAATTATTAATGGAAATAAAACATATGGAAGACAACATAAAAAAAATGGTAAATTTTTATATAAATGTATTCCTGATGA
>CAZYEM010000353.1:0-3533 GCA_964646395.1 uncultured Bacteroides sp. | reverse complement strand
AGAATAATATTATAATACATTCTTCCATCAATATAATATCTTCTAAAAATATCTTGACCCAGTTGTTTAAAATTCAAAAGAGTCAAGATATTATCAAATTCATCTTCAATAGCTTTTTTTATTTTTGGTGCAACTTTTAAATTATCTAATTTTAATTTTACAATAACACCATCTTCATTGATAATAGCTTCATTAATAATATCATCAACTGCACTTTCTATCTCTGGCTGCATAGCCATTTCACGATATCTAGTGATTAATTCTACGTCATTTTTATAATTTGAATCTAAATCAATAGTTGTGCCATAATGGGCTGCTGCAGTAATAGTTACTGCACCATCATCTAACACTGGTGCTGAAAAAGAAGGTAGCACTTCCTGTGCTGGTGTATCTTTCCCTATTTTAAAACCGAATAATGAGAATTTAGCCAAAATAAAATACCTTTTTAATAATTAATAGTATATTCTTATATATTAGGTTACAGAATCTGATTCCCAATATTGATACGAGAACGTCACATTAAATTCTTCAATTCTATCGTTTGAACCCCAATCAACTTGAATAGGATCAACTGTATTAGGGAACATACCAACAAATTTATATGCTTTAATTGGGGTTCCAATTTTACTATATTGTGTTACTGTAGCATCAGCGCAATATAATTGCGAATTGATTGCTCCAGCAGCACGAACGTTTTGTGAATGACTATTTAATTTATCTGACCATCTTTCGAATGCATTTCTTACGATAAAATCTTCGTCATTAATAATCGTCAAACTCCAATCTGGGAATTGTCTATCGCCAGCAAATTTTACTTGACGACCAAAATAAAATTGTGTAGCAACACCTACGATTGATGGTGGTAATGATGTTGCATGAGCCATAAATGTTAATTTTTGAGATGCAATAGGTGAACTTGCAACTGTTGGAAATGTTAAAGACACTGAAAATAAATTAGGTCTCGCTCCATCACCAATCATTGCCGATCTAAATTCTGCAATATTGAACGCCATGTTTGGATACTCCTTGTTAAAAAATCGTAATTATTCTTTTAATTATTTATATGAGCCAGTAACGAATTACTGGCTCACAAGTTCATTATTTAGAATTTACCTGCAATTTCAGTAAAGTCAACACCAGTACGAACTGCTACGAAATTCAACTGGATAAAGTTGATAGATCTAGCTGGTTTAATGTAAATATCACCAACAAATCTATTTGTATCAATAACTTCAGCAGTATTATTTGTTTCATCGCAAACTACTTTAAAGTCGTAGATACCTCTACGCCCTTTTACATCTCTTAAGAATGGTTCAACCATAGACACAAATTGAGCTCTTGTAAATGCATCATTGAATTCAAATAGAGAGTATTTAGCCGCAATAGCAATTGCTTTTTCAAGAACGATAAACAATCTACGAACATTAATACGATCAAATGCAGATGGTTTTGTTTGCATAGTTTTATCGCCATATAAAATAATACCTTCACCTGGAAATGCAACAACAGGATTAATACCATTTTTATACAATTCATCTCTTTGAGCTTTAGACGGATTCCATGATAATTTAATTGCATTCAAAATTTGACCGCGATTAAATCCAGCAGGAGACCACCATGGATCTCTAATATTATCAGTTCTAGCGCATAATCCAGCAATATCGCCGTTTAATGGGACATAACGATATTTGTTATTGTATTTATCAAATTGATATTTCCATCCAGAATCAAATACTGAATATGATGTAGAAGGAGTTAATCCATTTCTATATTCAATAATATTATCTAAATTAATAGATTCAACTGCATCAGCTCTAGTTGGAGAAACAAATGCAACGCAATCTTTTCTTTGATTTACGATATCCAATGCATGATTTACAACAGTTATATCATTATCTCCAGTAAGAACTAAAGAAATATCAACTTCGTCAGGATTTGCAAATAAATCGTAAGAGGAATATATATCTGCTGTAGTTGGAGCAACATCAGTTCCTCCAGATAATTTACTTGAATAATTTTTTAATCTATCGAATTCTAAACCTGTGTCGCAAGTAGAACCCCAATTAGAAGATCCAACAAGGTGATCAGCTACATAAACATATTTTGATGCATTAAAAAGTTTGGTTACATAATAATTTGGAGAACCGTCATCTGTTCTTGCATCATCAGCTTTAGATACATGAGAGTATTTCTCTAATACAGTATCTCTTTCTCCTGAGAATTTGCCATCGGTATCAATAACAATAATATGTATTTCATCATTTGCAGAAGTTTTTCCTGCTGCATAAACTGAAGTTCCCGGAGCTGAATCAAATGCAGATGCATATGCCCATTTTGTTGATGTTGTTAAATTGGTTACACTAGCAGTCATTGGTTCAGATATTACAACTGATGTTGTATTTGCATTTACTGCAGTAACGCTAACTACATCATAACTTGTTCCGCTAATAGTAATAATATCACCAGAAGATAAGAATGTATTAGCATATCCTGTATTTAAAATTACAGTAGAACTTGCTGATGTTGTATTTGCAGTTAATCCGGTTTTTAAGAAAGAATCTGATGAAGAGCAAACGCTAACAGTTAATGAATTGCCGAATGTTCCAGGATAACGACCATAAAATCCACCAAATTTATTAATTGATCCAGCTTCAAAATTTAGTTCATAATCTTCTTCATTTGAAATACTGACATTAGTTTGATATGCTGGTAATGTAACAGAAGCCCCAGAAGTATCACCGACCAAGTTATTATAAACAACAACTGTATTACCGCTAACTGTATTTGCAGTTAGCGTAAATTGATTAGTTCCATCTGGAGTTGTTACTTTAAATGTATCGCCGCGTGTTATATATGATGATACTTCATCAGTAAATACAACATTATTGCTTGCACTAACTGTAGTTGCAGTTAAATTTCCTAAATCGATAAAATCAGAAATACTTGTTGAGTTAAATGTATTTGAATTATCGATAGCTCTTACAACTCTAAGATTGTTTGTATATGCTAAGAAATTTGCTGCTGTAAAAAATGATGTAAAATTGTTATTATTCGGTTTTCCGAAAATTGATGCTAATCTGTTTTCTGAGTCAACTAATACTCTAATTGCCGCTGGTCCCCAGCTAAATTGCCCAGCAAATGCCCCAATAGAAGAACTTACGCCTGGAACGACGTTAGTTAAATCTATTTCAGATACATTTACTCCTGGCGATAATTGAAATCCCATAACTTATACTCCTTGTTAATAAAATAGAAAATATCTTTCATGCAAGTATTTATAATTTTGGTATTTTATGTTTAATAATAAAATGCTGCAGGTTGAACAACTTCCCATAAATCTCCATCTTCTAAAGTAAATCTATCCATTAATGGGTTACTAAATTGCGGCATAGGTGGAACATTAATATCATCTTCTTTGATATAATTATTTTCTATTTGTAATCTTTTACGAATATCTGTAGAAGATAATTCTATAAACAATTTTTGAGTAGATAACCACGCAAAAATTACAAGAGTCATTGCTAAATCATCAT
>CAZYEM010000352.1:0-3564 GCA_964646395.1 uncultured Bacteroides sp. | reverse complement strand
GCTGTCGGTTCGTGTAATGCCATTGGCTGAAATCAACTGCGAACAGAGAATGAAAAGGAGTACGAGAAGTTGACGGAGTCTTGATTTCATGATTATTGAGCAGGAAGAGAAGTGGTAAATGTAAACAAAAAATGCTGCAAGTTGCATGATTTATTTTTATCACGTCAGCATGTGTTTGGGATTGTTTCGCTTTCAGAATAGGCTGTAAAAACAATAAAATATCATTCTACATTCTATTTGCGGAAAATTTAAAAGGTCGTTCATCCCCTTGCCTGATGGGTTTTCCCTATTTCCTCAAAAAGCCCAAACCCCATAGTAAACAGGGTATTGGGCTCTCATCGAAAAACACAGACCTGAACCGTGAACCCGGCAGTGCTATGACAAAGAAGTAGATGAACTATAAAATAAAGTGGAGTTGTTATATTTGGGTGTAATAGTAAATGTAGGGCAAAAAACAACAAAACGTGCGGCAGTGGTTGTACAAACTGGTGTTTGTAATATGTAATGCCTTATGCATTCATATTGCCAAATCAGGAAGTAACATGTTGCCAAACCAGGAAGCAATATGTTGCCAAACCAGGAAGTAAAAACTAAAATCTAAGGAACTTGATGTATATTTGTATAGAATTAGTAACACATAGATTATGAGTGAAAGGTCTTATTTATTACGCTTGTGCGATAAGGAATTACAACTTGCGTTACAATCTTCGGGGGCAGTTTTAATTGAGGGAGCTAAATGGTGTGGGAAAACACGTACTGCCTCTAATGCCGCCAAGAGCATTTTGTATATGCAAGATCCGGATAATACTGCATCTTATCAGGCGATGGCCGATACAAAGCCTTCATTGTTACTCAAAGGTGAAATACCAAGATTAATTGATGAGTGGCAAATGGCTCCGGTTTTGTGGGATGCTGTCAGATTTGAAGTAGATAAACGAGCAGATGCAGGTCAGTTTATTTTGACAGGCTCTGCCGTGCCTGCCGACAATGTTACCGCACACACAGGCACCGGGCGCTTTTCGCGTTTGCTCATGCGTACTATGAGTCTGTTCGAATCGAATGAATCGAATGGCACTGTATCTTTAGGTGAACTTTTTGATGGAAATCAGGCGATAGAGGCGATTTCGGATTTAACCATTGAAAAAATAGCTTTTGCTTTATGCAGAGGTGGATGGCCTGCCAGCGTTGGAAAAAATGAAACATCAGCGTTGCGCATGTCAAGAGATTATATTGAGGCAGTGATAAATCATGATGTGTCGCGCGTTGATGATGTGGAAAAGAATCCCGAAAGAGTTCGGTTATTGTTGCGATCCCTGGCGAGAAATGTAGCTACCCCGGCATCTATACAGACCATTAAAAATGATATAGAAGCGACAGATATTTCAATTTCGGATAAAACCATCAGTTTGTACCTGAATGCGCTGCGAAGAATTTTTGTGGTGGAAGATTTGCCTGCCTGGCTGCCATCCATGCGTTCCAAAACGGCAATCCGTACCTCATCAAAACGGCATTTTGTGGATCCTTCGATTGCCACGGCAGTATTGCGGACAAACCCGGAAGGCTTATTGAAAGACTTTAAGACCTTCGGTTTCCTGTTTGAATCATTATGTACAAGAGATGTTCGCGTTTATGCACAAGCGATAGATGGTGATGTGTTTCATTACCGCGATAAAAGTGGATTAGAATCCGATTTGGTTGTTCGGCTCAGAGATGGTCGTTGGGCTGCAATAGAAATAAAATTAGGAAACAAACAGATTGAAGAAGCTGCTGAAAATTTATTGGCGTTGAAAGCAAAAATTGATGAAGATAAAATGGGGCAGGCATCTTTTTTAATGGTTATAACCGGAGGTCAATACGCATACCGTCGTAATGATGGTGTTTTGGTGGTACCTATCGGATGCCTTAGGGAATAAACAGGGTTTATTTTCAGGTCCTTAGTTACATCCAGTTTTACATCCTGAAGAAAAACAGGAACAGTGGATGAAAAAATTATCTGGCTTTGAGAGAAGTTGAAAATGTAAACAAAAAATGACGCAAGTTGCATGATTTATTTTTTATCCCGTCAGCATGTGTTTGGGATTGTTTCGCTTTCAGAATTTGTACACTAAACTCGATAAAGAACAAGGCCTCAAGCGCACGGAGTATCACTATTGATTATGTATTAATTTGCCCCATGGGGCGACTAATATTACCCGTGAGATTACCTTATCTCTTCCCGGCTTTTTTTTGGGAGTCGGATTCATCTAAGAGACTTTAAAGTAACATAACAATCAGTAAATAAATATTTTACAAATAGTTTCTTTTTTTCTCCGGATTTTCTCATAAAACTGGCTGTATTATTAATGAACTTGAAATATATAGTAGTAGCTAGCAACTTTGAATTCATTCATTGAGTAAGTAACAGAATCAAGATTTTTATTCACTTCTTCTTCTACTAGTCCTTTTAGAAACGCTTTTAGTCTGGCAATTTTTTTCTTTAATGTGCTGTCGGGTTGACACAATAAATAAGATAATCATTTGTAAATCGAGCCATATTAAACCAGTTGGATACTTCGTATAATAGGCTAAACTATTTCCGCTATCAATCATTCGAGGAGCTACAATAATTTCTTTTTCGAGCATCCTGCCAATTGCTTTTAAAAATGGCTTTACACTTATAAAGGCTTTTTACGGAACACGTTTTAATGCTGTTTGTGTTCAGATTTGGATTGCCGCTTGCGTTTACCTTTTTATTGCAATTGTGAAAAGAAAATTGATAATGGATCAAAGTTTATACACAATTCTACAAACTTTAAACCTATGTTTATTCGAGAAGACCCAACTAAACCAACTACTTGAAAAACAGATTTACAATTTCAGTGAACAGTATGATCCTAACCAATTGATATTGTTTGACTTATAGCCGGACACTAATGATTTCTTTTCTCTATTTTAATCTATAGGAGAAGAAAAAGTTTATTCTCTTTATATATTGCACATAATCAGCGACAAAGGTAATTTTATGCATGTTTGAAAAAAAATGTGCAAAAGATAATTTTGAACAATTTGAGGTGTGAGTTAATCATGTATTTAACTTAATTCAACGAAAGATTAAACGCTTTCAAATTGAGTACTGATTTCTTACTATAGAGTTTATCCTGTTAATTATTTTGTTTTATATTTGCACCGTTGTTCAATCAGAAAATTGTCTCGGAATTGTCTCTTAAACTGGATTAAACTTAGTACAACTGATTATCCAACTGGGGAGTGTTGTTGAAATCAAATATGAACTAATAAATAGTAAATCAGATAATTACAATAATTATTTGTTTCAATTGAATAGTACTGTTTGGCCTCTCCACGAAACTGTCGGGGAGACTACTTTCGAAATAAGGGAGTTCTTTTAAAATCGGGATGTAGCGCAGCCTGGTAGCGTGCTTCGTTCGGGACGAAGAGGCCGGAGGTTCGAATCCTCTCATCCCGACTTTTAAAAAAGCCTGCTTGAAATTTACAGGCAGGCTTTGTTTTAATGCCACTTTAGCTCAGTTGGTAGAGCAGCTCATTCGTAATGAGCAGGTCGTGGGT
>CAZYEM010000351.1:0-3577 GCA_964646395.1 uncultured Bacteroides sp. | reverse complement strand
GAAATTGGTGCTAAATTGATTATTGCGGGTCAAAATCCTGAGGGTCGTACATTCCCGCCACATGTAGAATTTGTTGGATATGCTGACGTTGAAAAACGTAAAGATTTAATGTCTAATGCCAAAGGTGCTTTTATTGCTAGTCAATATATAGAACCGTTTGGTGGAGTTCAAGTTGAATTACTTATGTCTGGAACACCAACAATCACATGTGATTGGGGTTCATTTGTTGAAAACAATATTCATGGTGTAACTGGATATCGTTGTCGTACATTTGATCAATTTGTTTGGGCAGCCAAAAACATTGATAAAATTGATCCACGTAATTGTCGTGATTATGCCGAGAACTTTACACTAGATAAAGTTGCACCAATGTATGAAGAATATTTTCAAATGGTATTAGATGTTCATGAAGGAAAAGGTTGGTATCAAGATCATCCAGAAAGAGAAAATCTTGATTGGTTATACAAAGCATATCCTACACATCTTGAACATCTCAGAGTAGATGAAAGTAAAAAAAAAGAATAGTGTTTTACACCGAGCCTGAATGGGCTTTCGGTGTAATTCATTATGAATTAACTAAGTATCTATTTGAACATGAAGTCAACGCTACTGTTCTATCATGGAATATAAATTATAATAAACAAGAAATTCAGGAATTAAGCGACAATATTGATTACTTTGTTGCTAATCCTTATGGTATTTCTTTATTGATTGACAAATTTGGTATTGTCCCAGAAAAATGTATAGTAGTAGCACATGCAGTTCGTGACTTACATCATTTAAATATATTTTCTCCAGATAATAGAAAACGTTTACATAATTATGGTGTAGTTAGTGATTGGTTACTTGAACAAAGTATATTACTTAATATTGATAGAGTTCCAATGGTAGTTCCAATTGGTATTAACTATGAATCATTTGTTAGTGAGCCAAGTATAGAATTAAAAACTATTGGTTATTCCGGAACTATTAGTGATAATGCTATTCATAAAGATATCAAGCGTTATTGGTTAATTGAAGAAGTTTCACAAAGAACTAATCTTGATCTTAAACCAGCGGTAACATATCATAACAATTATGTAACTATGCAAGGTTATTATAAAACAGTTGATGCTGTAATTATTGCTAGTACAGAAGAGGGGGCAGGTTTACCCGCATTAGAAGCTAGTGCGGCTGGTAAATTAGTAATTAGTACACCAGTGGGAATATGGTTATCTAAATCAGGTAATACTGGACATACTGTATCAATAGATGAAGAACATTTCTTAAATGAAACAGAACAATTATTAACATATTATAAAGATAATCCAGAAGAATATCGTAAAAAATGTCTGGAAACACAAAAACATGCCAAACTATATGATTGGTCTAATGTAATTAAATATTGGGTGGAGTTAGTACAATGAGCGAAGCATTAAACAATTATATTCAATGGGGTTGGCAACGTAAGACTGAGTTGTTAGATATTATTTACGAAAGAACTAATGGTAAAGTTTATCAAGGTCCCTTTACTGGAATGTCTATTGTTCGTAAATTTAGTTGGGGTGATGGTGATACGGCTGGTAAGTTATTAGGAATTTATGAAAATGAATTATATCCTGTTATTGATCAGTTAACAAAAGTTAAAAATTTTGATGTTGTTCTCAATATTGGGTGTGCGGAAGGATATTATGGATTGGGAATAGCAAGAAATCTTCCTAATACATTATGTGTATTATTTGATATTAACTCTACGGCAATCTCTATTTGTAGAGAAAATGCCAATAAAAATAATATAAACAATGTACAATTTAATACAAATTGTTCTGTTGAAAATATACGTAGTTATTTAGAAAAAAACGAACGACCTTTTATTATAATGGATGTAGAAGGTCATGAGAGAGTTCTTTTGGATCTAGATTTGATTCCAGAGTTAGTCAAATCTACAGTTATTGTAGAAAGTCATGATTGTAATATATCTGGGACTACAGATTTAATTATAGAAAGATTTAAAGATACTCATGATGTTTATCCTATATCTCAAAGTGCTAAAAATCCTTATATTGACATTCTTTTTGATTTATGTGATAGTGATAAAATGTTACTATGTTGTGAGTCTAGACCTAGTACCATGACATGGGTTTTCATGACTCCTAAATTTACAAACATGAACTAGTAATTTTGGTTCAAAATGATAAATATATATAACAGAGTAACACTCTATAATTCATAAGGAAAATAACATGGGTCGCCCACTAAAAATCGCAAAAACAACTACTGTTGACATTGGTATATCAAATCAGACAGAAATCGGTAATATTGGTATCGTTGGTGGTGATGTAGCCACTATTAATACATTGGAAGTTACCGCTAATATTGAATATGCTCCTAGTCAATATGCCAGCGGAGCAAGTTATATTGTTCGTCAAAAAGGTACATATAAGTATCTAGTGGCTAACGTTGCAAATCCAGAACAACAAGGAATTTGTTATGTAACCAATAGTCTTACTCCAGTATCAGCTGGTCAAATGACAATTGTTGGAACAGATGCGGCAAGTGGAAATATTATTCTTGCTGTTGTTACAAATGAATACTGTGTGGCTTTTGCCGATCAAGGTAATATTACTAATAGCCCAGTTACATCAGTGAATTTAGAGTTGGGTGATGCATACTATCCAAGTTTTGTTGCTGCTAATGCCGCTCCACAACCTGGTTCATTAACACCACCTGGACTATATCCAATACTATTGTTACCTACAGTTTAATATAGTACTGACAACAAAAAGCCGCTTAAGCGGCTTTTGTCATTTAATGGCTTGTTGAATTATATCTATTTTTTGTTGAATGATATCATAATTCAATGTAGCAAATAATCCACGATGTAATGGTTTTGGATAAGTTTTACCATCTACCCATGCATATCCAATATGTTCATTATTTAATGTTGGTATAAACTCATCTGATAACATACAATAAAATGTATGATAAACAAAGTTTTTATCTTCGCTGGTAAACTGTTCTATGGGAAATAACTTAGCTTGTTCTGGCCAATAATCTATTTCTTCATGACATTCACGTTGTAAAGATTCTAACAATGTTTCATCGCGTTCAACTTTACCACCAGGTAATCCCCACACATGTACATTCTTATCATTACGTAATAAAAATAAATGTCGTCCAGTAGATTGAGCGCAAAACATTACTCCTACGCCGTTAACTTGTCTTTTACTCATTATATAATAATACGCCAATCACCTTGGTTATAATAACCTTCATAACTCTTCATCCAACCTTGATCGGCTATATAGCGATATTGAACACCACTAGTTAAATTGGTTACAAATTGCATAACTTGTATTTGAGTAGTATCAAAACTAATAAACCATTCAGTTCCATCATATTCAATAATAGACCCAGCGATTGCGCCAGTGGTTAATCCAGGCCAAGCATTGGGTAGTGAATTATATGTTATTTGATGTGGTATATCAGCAACAATTAAGTAACGTTGACCAGAAATAGATGGTGGTAAACCTTCTCCTGGATATTTTTGAGTTGGATCAATAATACTATCAACTGGATCCAATGTATTTTGTGGTAA
>CAZYEM010000350.1:0-3583 GCA_964646395.1 uncultured Bacteroides sp. | reverse complement strand
GCAGAAACAGTAAGTACGGTTGGAACATTGATAAACGGAGCCGCTGCAAAAGCAACTCCTGCCGATGCCGATGGAATTGGAATTTCAGACAGTGCCGCTTCAAATGTACTGAAGAAATTTACTTTCGGTAATCTGAAAACCTGGTTAAGTTCATTCTTTTCGGGTGATTTTACTGTTACTGCAGCGGGTGTAACTGCCATCGGAGCAAACAAAGTTACTAATGCACAGTTATCAACCGTTGCCACACAAACCTTTAAAGGCAGAAATACAGCTGCAACGGGCAATGTGGAAGACTTATCTGTGGCAACTGTAAAAACGATGTTGGGATTGAACAGCAACAACTTATCGCAACGCAAATACAGAATAGTTCCTACTGGTGTTATTAATAACTCCAATACTGCCTTTACAATCACAGACTTAGTAATATCCGGAACGGAAGAAGTATTTAAAAACGGAATGTTACTGAATGCCGGAGCAGGAAATGATTATACCATAGCTTATGGGGCAAGCACTACCATCACTTTTGCTGAAGCTCCAAACAATAGTGGTTTTACTGACGTAATTTTAGTTAACTACTCAATTGCTTGAAAAATGGGAAAGACGAAAATAAAAGGCGAAGATGTAGGCGACAAATCGCTAAAATCTATTGACATCGATTTTAGTGCTGCTACTGAAAAAACTGCATTGGTTGATAACGATAGCCTTGTCATAAATGATAGTGTTGGAAACAATACCAAACGTAGTAAATTAAGTTCGTTGCTTGCCTACTTTAACGCCATTTATAATCGCAAATCCCTGCTTCAGGAACTCTCCAGCCTGACGGACGTCATTCCGTCAGGCTTTAAGGGTTTGTTTGCAAAGACAAGTGGGTTGTTTTGGAAAAACAGCGACAATTCTGAAAAAAGAATATTAACCGATTCCGATACACTTGATTTAATTCCAAGAAAAACAATAACAGGAGTAATATCTTCCGCAGCTTATTTTGCATTTGCTCAAACAGATATTAATCCCGGACAATATTCAGGAAGTTTTAAAATAAGAGTAACAGGAGCTGGAGGAATAGGTCATACTATCTATTTTGACATAGAGGGCGATTCTGTTAATATTCCATATTATCAGGGGCGTTCACAGACAAACTCACAAACTGCAGCCACAACAGGATTGTATTATTTAAGATTTGTATATCCAAAGACAGCAGGTAATGGTTATAGAGCATTTATAGAGTTTTGGACATATAACACAACAGCAAGAACTATAACAATCGAAGCTTCTGATTTGTATGGGTTGAGTATGCTAAGCAGTTTCACTGCTTCAACTTATAACTCTACTTATCAGAACATCCAAACACCAGCAGTACTTTATAATGGGTTTATAACAAATGGAACTGGTACTTTTAGTATATCAGGAAGTAGCGATGTTACCTATAAGATGTTCAACAATAACTACCTTGCAGGAGAAACAATTGATGCAAACGATATTGTTTATTTAGATGATTCCAACAGTAGATGGTATAAGGTATTAGTTAACAACAGGCTTATACCAATGGGTGCAGTTATTGGTATCTGTATTAGTACATATAATGCAGGAGGGGCAACAGTCATTTATAAAAATGTTTATGCAACACTTCAAACAGGTTTTACAGCAACATTACATAAGGATATTTACGCTTCAGGAACTCTCGATTCTGCAACAGGAAAATTTAAAAGCGATGGTACTATAACAGGGACTCCATTAGCCAATAAAGCTTATATAAGATTGGGCAGAGCTGCACAATCTTCAGTATATATATATATGGACGATAATAAGTACTACTTTACTACAGGAGATGTTGTATCAGAAATAAAATCTTTAAATGGTTTCAAGTTCGACGCACTAAAATTAAATGGATTGCCAAGTACAGGCTTCGCAAAAGCGGACACAGCTTTTACTACATGGAGTAATATACCATCAAATGTAGCACCTGTACATATTTATGTAGTAGAAGCATCAGGTTTGGATTTAAGTTCAGACTTATATTTGCTTTTAGAAAATGATATTAGTGATTCAAGCCCTATAGTGCTTCTCTTACAACCTGGCACTTATAATATATCTTCAGCAATAGATTGTGTTTCTAAAAATTTATTAGGTATTATTGGACTCTCAAAACATGATACATTTATAGAAGTTGAATGTATTCAGGCATTAACAGGAATTACTTTCTTGGAAAACGTTACATTAACAACAACAGGTGCTTTTTCCGGAACTGAATTTTTAGTTTCGGGAGTTGATAATCCAAATACATACATAAAATCGGTAGATGTTAAATGTATGGATATTGTACATGACCCTTATGATTTTGTTGCATTTCAGAATTTTAAGAATATTGAAAATGTTCATATATTAAACATATCCGGGGCTTTTAATGAATGTAACAATATAACAGGTGTAACTATTGCTAATGATGCTATTCCGAATGGAGTTGCTAATAATCTAATCAATAGCTGTAATAGGATAAGTAACGTTTCAATTTCTCATTCTGACGAGAATACCCTATTTGCTAAGTGTTGGGATATTATAAATGTATCTGTTCAACTTTTAGCTTCAGTAAATTGTATAGTATTCAATAACTGCGACCAACTTGATAATATTTATATAAACGGAAGTTATATTGCTTTTGAAAATTGTAGGAATATAAACAATTCTGTAGTAGAAGGTGCAAATATAGCAGTATCATCAAGTGAACAAATTTCGACAGTAAAGGCAAATGGTTGTATCACTATTGGATTTTCTTCTTGTCTTCAATTAACTAACTGTAAAGCAGTATTAGCTGGTGAAGATGGGTTTACAAATTGTAGCAAACTATCAGTATGTATTGCATCGGAGAATACTACTTACGGTTTCAATGCCTGTAGTGGTATGGTAAACAATACGGCTGCTGGTAGTTCAACAAATTACTATAACTGCTATGCTGACTTAGTTGGTGGTTACGCAGTGGCAGACACTCCATCAGGAGGATTTAATGCTTAAAACGGCTTAGGAAAATTATTGATAATATTCTTATTACGGTTCCCAAAATGTTTTTTCACATAATAATCTGTTGATAGGATAGATGTGTGTCCGAAATGGGCACGCAGTTCTTCCAATGTACGTCCTGATTCGAGCAGTTTTCCACCACCGGTATGCTTCATTGAATAAAATTTATAAGTATCGGGTAAATTGAGCTTGTCGCGGAAGCGATTAAATCTATTACGAAGTGTATTTTTGCCAAGTTGGATAGGACCAGGAATACGATCTTTACCAAAAACAAAAAAATCACGATTATATGTTTGTATATAAAATTGATGACAGAGTTCTACAAGATCTTCAGACATATCGACAGTACGCCTGGTTGTTTTAGATGTTTCGTCACAAACTACAACCGTATTATTATACAAATCAATATCTTTAATTTTTAATAATCTTAATTCCTGTCCTGGACGTAAAGCCAGATAGTATTGAAACATACAAGCCAGATATAATTGAGGATCGCTTTCCAGAATTGAATTTAATAATATTTTAAGATCAAAATTATTTATAGGTCGTGCCGCCATATCTTTAGTTTTTG
>CAZYEM010000349.1:0-3615 GCA_964646395.1 uncultured Bacteroides sp. | reverse complement strand
CATTTAACAAGAGTTATCATACAGTCGAAAACCGTACCTGGATTAAACAAAGATTGATTTCAATTTTTCTGGTAATTGTATTGGTTTTCTTATTGATAATTGCAATAGCACTAATAACTGTACTAAATTATTTGGTTGATTATGGATTACTCAAAGCACAGATTACTATATATCTATTATTGGCAGGCAGATGGATTATCTTATTAGCTATGTTGTTTTTCGGAATTTCATTTTTATACTTTTTTGCACCTGCCAAGAAAAAAAATTTCCGCTTTATTTCTGCAGGATCTTCATTGGCAACATTCTTAATATTAATAACTACTTTTGGTTTTAATTTCTATGTTGCAAACTTCTCAAAATACAATGCCTTATACGGTTCAATCGGAACATTAATAATAATATTGATGTGGATTTATTTTAATGCCATAATCCTGCTTATCGGATTTGAATTGAATGCAAGTATTTCAAATGCAAAACACACAGGTAAAAAGGGATAAATGTTGAAAACAAATTATTTGCAGTCTAGAAAACTACAGATTTGTTTGATGCTATCAAACAAATCTGTATCTTTGCATCAAACAAATAATGTATTATGATTTTAGAAAGTGTATTAGAATTTGTAATAGATCAACAGAAGAATCGTATAAACACAAAGGATACTGGTTTAAAACGAGAATTTATACCTTCAATACTAAGTTTATCTTCACATGCTTTAATAATATCAGGTATAAGACGTTGTGGAAAAAGTACGTTACTGATGCAAATGATAAAAGAGATGAAAGATGAAGATTTACTTTTTCTCAACTTTGAATCACCTCAATTATATGATTTTTCTCTTAGCGATTTTATGCGTTTAGACAATATAATTTCTCGAAAACAGTCAAAAACATTGTTTTTTGATGAAATACAGATAGTAGAAGGCTGGGAAATTTATATTCGTCAAAAATTAGATGAAGGTTTTAAGATAGTTATAACAGGCTCCAACGCATCATTACTAAGTAAAGAATTGGGAACAAAACTTACAGGGCGTCATATCAGTCAGGAACTTTTCCCTTTTTCTTTTAGCGAATTTCTTAATTTTAAGGGATTAAATCCGTCAGCAAACAACTTAATGTATTATATGAAAACAGGTGGTTTCCCTGAATATTTAAAAACAAATGATGAAGAACAAATTCTTAGTCTTTTTAATGATATACTTATACGCGATATAGTTACAAGATATGGTATAAGAGATATTAAAAGTTTACAACGATTAGCTTCATATCTTTTTTCAAATATTGGGAATCGCATATCTGCTTCAAAATTAAAACAAGCACTATCAATTGGAGCAACCAGTACAATTTTATCTTGGTTTTCACACTTAGAATTATCATATCTTATTTCTTTTCTGCCAATGTTTAGCTATTCAACAAAAGCTCAATTAATTAATCCTAAAAAAATATATGCCATTGATTTAGGATTAATCGAAATAATTTCCAACAACCTAACAGAAGATATAGGTCGCAAATTAGAGAACCTGATTTATTTACACTTACGAAAAAAGTATAATGAACTTTTTTATTTTGACGAATCCGGAGAATGCGACTTTGTTGTTATGCAAAAAGGACAAATAATCGATTTAATACAGGTATGTTACGAACTAACTCCTGATAACCTGAAAAGAGAATTAAATGGATTATTTAAAGCCATGCGGTTCTTTAATATACACAAAGGTACAATTGTTACATTCTCAAACAAAGATTTTATTAAAGAAAATGGATTTGAAATAAATGTAGTTTCAGCTTATGATTATTTGCTAAGATAAGCATTTTACTTAGAAGTAATTAAGGTGGAAAATGAAATGGATTAATGTAACAATGTTACAGAACCATGTCTTTTCTGTAGTTCTTTAGATTTACCTTTTTGCTCATATTCAATCAGATAATAATAAACCCCATCTGGACATAATTCTCCATTATATTTCCCATCCCACTTCAAATCTTTTCCTGAACCTTCAAATATCTGATTTCCCCAGCGATTAAAAATCAACATACTGATTTTGTCAATATTAAAACAAACCGGATAAAAAGTTTCATTTAATCCATCTCCATTGGGAGTAAAAACATTGGGTATCCATATTTCTGAGCCACACTCTTCAATAATAATTTCATCTGTTGCAAAACAAGCTCCATTACTGACAGTTACAGAATAATTTCCAGGAATATTAACATTGATTGAATTTGATGTAGCTCCATCTGACCATAAATATTGAGTAAACCCAGATCCGGGTGTTAAAATAATTAAATCTCCAGGGCACATAATTGTATCATTTCCAAGTGATATTGTCGGTTTTGGAACAGTGTTAACAATAATTGTATCTGAACCAATACAGCCATTACTATTTAAAGTAACCCAATAACTACCTGCATTAGTTACGTTTATAGATTGGGTTAACGCATTTGTATTCCATAAATAAGTTGCCCCTGAAAATCCAGCATTTAAAACGACTGATTCTCCGATACAAATTGTTGTATCATTTCCCAGATTTACAGGTAAAAAAGTAGTAAAAACAACATTTATAGTATCATATCCTTTGCACCCATAAATATTGGTTACTATAACAGAATAAACACCTGATACTGAAATTCCTAAGTTTTGTGTAATCGCAGAACTTCCGGTGTTCCATAAATAGGTGCATCCAATATTACCTGCATTTAGAACAAAAGTATTTGTCTGACAAATAGTTGTATCATTACCAAGATTAACAATAACATCAGGTGAAATACTGACTTTAAAAATTGAATCCAACTGATTTGAACATCCTGTTAAAGTATCAGTAGCTAGTATTGTAAAATATGATATTGAAGTAATATTACCAGTAGGTAATGACAGCATTGAATCACAATATGTAATTTGAGGAATACCAATTGGACTTCCTGAAGGATAACTCTGTAACTGATAACTAATACCCGGCTCCGGATTAATAATATTAAGAAAAGTACTTCCATTTTTACAAAGAACAGTATCTTGTAAATTAACTTTTAGAAGATATTGCTTATGATATAAACTTTTAACTTCACGTGCACATAATGCTCTTTTATAAATTCTTAAATCATCTAACTTGCCGGCAAATGACTGAGTAGAAGCATGAGATAAACCAAGTTTAAGATTGAAATGCTGATTAACAGGAATGAATGGATAAGTTGCTGTATTGTCTAAATTTCCATTAATATAAAGCTTTGCTATACCGTTTTTTCTGGTTGCTGTAATTAAATACCATTGATTTGTTTGAATAATTGTATTGCTATTTACATAAAAAAATTGTGATGCTCCTTGTCCGAAAACAAACTGAGCTCTAAACCCACTGTTAATATATGCAATTGCTAGCGTATAATCCTGATTTACGCCGGTATTCGGAGCTTTAAAAAATATCATTTTCCCTGTTTGTGTTGGGTCTGTAGTTCCTAAATCTGTAGGATATACCCATGCAGATAATGAAAGTTCATCACTCCAGATATCATAGGGAACATTCACAGATTGATTGTTTCCACTATAAGAATAAGCTTTATTTAAATTATTCAATCTATCTGTGGTTGCAACCGGACCATTTAATATTCCATGATAATTATGTCCACT
>CAZYEM010000348.1:0-3637 GCA_964646395.1 uncultured Bacteroides sp. | reverse complement strand
TCAGAATCAATGGACAAAACAACAAAAGTATCACTTGTTGTTGTTGTTATTATTTTTATTGCTCTTGTTATTGTTTATAGTCTAACAACATAAATAATTTTTATGACATTTGTTTTATTGAAAGCCGTCTCAAAACGGCTTTTTTTATGTTACTATAAAACAAAAATGCCTGTTAATTAAATAATTAGCAGGCATTTTTTGTAATTATTTTTTTTATTATTCTATTCCAGCAAAATATTTCATAAACTGAACTCTCAGATAAGCAGCTGAATTATCAGCTTTTTTGTAACTCATTTTTCCTCTGAATTCTTCAATAGTTTTAAAATTATTTTTTATCATCCAATCCTCAATTTCTTTTAGCATTGTTGGGATGTGAGTAAATCCGTTTTTGTATAATACAGAAGTTATCTGAGTTGCTTTAGCTCCTGCAAGTAATTGTTTTATAACAGCTTTGCCATCGTGAATACCTGTAGAAGCACAAACATCACAATAGAGCTTATCTGAAAGTATGGCAACCCAACGCAAAGAAGTGGATATTTCATCAGGGCGACTAAACACATTTGCATTAGTAATTTCAAAATTATCTATGTCAATATCTGGTGAGAAGAAACGATTAAAGAAAACCAATCCTCCGATTCCTGTCCATGATAATTTTAGCATCATCTTTGCTAAACCCGAAAAATAAAAGCTTGTTTTAATAGAAATAGGTATTGTTACCTGACGCTTTACTTCATTAATGATGTCAAAATATACCTTTTCATTTTGTTCACTCGAATTATTTAAATCGGAAGGCAGTAAAAAAATATTCAGTTCAATTGCATCTGCTCCGGCTTCCTGCAGTCTTTTGGCATAAACTGTCCATTCGGAAGAAGTTACGCAGTTAATACTTGCTATAACCGGTATTTTTACAGCTTTCTTACTTTCTTTAATAAGATTTATATATGCTTCAAAAGAATGCTCTTCGGAATAATTACTGATATAATCCAATGCTTCAGGATAAGCAAAGTTGAAATCATTCTGTTTTACCGTTTTATTGATTTCATGTTTAATCTGTTCTTCAAATATTGATTTCAGAACAACTGCTGCTGCCCCATTCTTTTCGATTTCGATAATATTTTCAACTGAATTGGTTAATCCGGAACTTCCGACAATAATAGGATTCTTTAATTCCAATCCCATATATTTTGTTGATAAATCTAACATTTTGCTTTCGTTTAGATTATTAATTATTTTTTTAACAAAATTATAAATTCTATTACAATTATCAATTTTTTCTTGAAGTTTTTTTTATTTTTTCTGATTATTTTAATATTTGCTTGATTTCAGATAGTTTCCCATCCGTTTTGGCAGGTTTGATTTTCAGAATTTTTGCCATTAATGGATATAAATTAATATTGCTGAAAGTAGAGGTTGTATAATTGGTCTTAAATGCCGGTCCGCAAGCATAAAAAATTCCGTGCATATCGCTGTTTTCATTATCGTATCCATGAGCACCACCATAAGGTAACTTATCCTTATTACGGGAAATACTCCAACCGTCTTCAGCCAGAATTACAATATCTCCAACCCTTTTATTTTTACCATAATGCAATCGTTTGGGTAATCTGTTTGCTTTCCATACATTTAAATGTGCTACTGATTTTAATGCATTATAAACGGAATCCAGACAATTATCATTTACACTTATATTATAGGTTGGATTATATCCGTAAATTCCTTTTATCCAGTTTGCTTTCAGATAATCATCAATCAGAATATTTTTTTTACTGTCAAGTTCTGCCATTCCATGATCGGAAGTAATAATTATATTGATTTCTTTTCCTATTGGTAAACTGCTTATTTTGTTATACATTACCCACATCAAGCTATCCAGATAGGTAACCATCTGTTGGGTTTTCTTGCTGTTTGGACCAAAATCGTGACTGATTCCATCGGGTTCGGGCAGATAAAATAGAACCAGATGTGGACGTTCGTTTTCAGGTAATTGAAACCAATACATCAACGTATCAATCCGTTGCATAAAAGGAATTTTATTCCCATAAACTTTCCAATAACTTGGTTGAATATCCTTTATTCGGGCTTCGGAACCCACCCAATAAAAGGAAGCAGCTTTTACACCTTGTTTCTCTGCTGTTACCCAAATTGGTTCACTACCATAGAATCTTCCATCCATTACTGTTTTGCTATCGCCAATTCTATATGTAAGATTCAGTTCCTTATCATAAAATTTATTCTGAACAATTCCGTGATTATCGGGATATAAGCCGGTAGCCATGCTGTAATGATTGGGAAAAGTTACCGTTGGGAAGCAAGGTTGTATTGATTTTGCCTTTACACCTTTAGCTGCAATAGA
The DNA here is from genome assembly GCA_964646395.1 of uncultured Bacteroides sp. Taxonomy (GTDB): domain Bacteria; phylum Bacteroidota; class Bacteroidia; order Bacteroidales; family JACABE01; genus JACABE01. The sequence continues at coordinate 1,284 of CAZYEM010000348.1, read as the reverse complement.
ATCAAGATAAGGCAACTTGTATTTCTGTGGATAATCCCATCTGAATCCATCTAAAGAAACGATAAGCAAATAGGGTTTATTATTGTCAGCTGTTTGAGCAAACAAACCAAAACAGGCTATAAATAACAATAAACCAAGTATCTGTTTTTTATACATAAATCGTATTTTTAATACATTAACAAAAAAAGGAGACTGAAGTTTAATAATCCCAGTCTCCCATTGTATGTCTATTAGCTTATAACTACATCAAAAAGTTAATGTCATCACCGGGATTTACTTCATAAGCAGGAACTCCGTATTTGAAAATACGCATCGGACGGTTTCCATGCAATGTAATCTGATTTCCATCTACCAACAGATAGGTAGCTTCTCTTAAACCAACTACATAAATATCACGATTTACCATCATAAATTCTTCGATACGTTGTTCGCGGGTTTCGCCACCATGCCCTTCTGGATTTGCATCCAGGTAATGAGGATTTATCTGGAAAGGTATCAATGCACTGCAATTAAAACTTTCGGGTTCGATAATTGGCATATCATTGGTTGTTTTAAGGCTTGGACAAGCAACATTACTTCCTGCACTCCAGCCCATATAAGTAGTTCCTTTTTCAACCACTTCCCCAATTGCACCCATTAGTTTGAGTTTATGCAGCATATAAACCAGATGGAAAGTATTGCCACCACCTACAGCAATGGCTTCAGCTTCATGTACTGCTTTTATTGGATCGGCTTCGTTGTGAATTCCATATACTTCGAATCCCAGTTCATTAAAAACACTGTTTACCTTAGCTGTATATTCATCATAAGTAACTCCCACACCTGCATAAGGAACAAATAAAACCCGTTTGATTTTATTTTTTTCTAAATAATCTTTAATTGCCTGACGCGGCCACCCTAAATAAGCTTCACCGGCATTGGTTGAATTACTTATCAACATTAGTTTTTTTGTCATTGTCTTACTTTTAATTTTAAACAGAAAAAATAATTTGTACTTTGACAAAAATAATGAAAATATGAATACAAAATGAGGTAACAAGTTTATTTTTGAAATTTTTAAAAGATTTACATTGTTTAATACTCATGTAAATGTATTGATTATATAGAGTAAACTTTAAATTTAAAATAAATCCAATTTCCCGGATTGCAAGAATAAATAACTATTGCAAATGCGAAAGTATATGAGTTGTAAAGATATATAGTGTTTACACAAGCTTGTTTATACTCCCTTATTTCAAACTTTTTTGTTCTGTAAAACAGTAGTTTGGAATGATGATAATATAA
>CAZYEM010000347.1:0-3669 GCA_964646395.1 uncultured Bacteroides sp. | reverse complement strand
AAAAGTAACTTCTGGCACTTTAGTAAGAAATATTGAAGTAAAACAACCTGCAGCTTTTAGTCCTGTTGCTTTTCTTAATGTTACTCCGAATTTGTTTCAGTATGATGCATCACCAACAGTTACAAAATCATTTATTATCACTTCAAATTCTTCTTGGATAATAACAAGTGATGTTAACTGGTTAACCTACACACCTGTAAACGGAATCAATAATGATACAGTAATTGTTACAGCATTGCCAAATTTAACAACACAAATGAGAACGGGTTGGATTATTGTTTCTATACCTGGTTCATTATCTAAGTTTATTAAGGTTAAGCAAGCAGGAGTTCCTCCAACACCAATTCAACAGCAATTAGATCAGAATTCAAATGAAAATGAAAAGAATATTAATATTTTCCCAAATCCAGCATTAGATTTTGTTACATTATTTTCTGATCAGGATTTCTCGAACTCCGATTTTGTTGAAATATTTTCAATGGATGGCAAAAGTGTTTTAAAGCAACAGTTGTCAGGGAATAATGTAAAAATTGATATTCAAAACTTTAAAAATGGTATTTATTTTTTGAAAATACAACAAAATAATGAAGTGATAATAAGAACTATCAGTAAGAACTAAAGTTTATTTAATTGAAAAAAGGCTGTTCGTTTGAGCAGCCTTTTTTATTAAAACTATTTATTAAAACACTAATTGTATTTTGCAAATTAAGAATTATGATTACAATGGCATGGTCATTGTCCATTTGATAGCCCAATTCTGAGCATTGTCTTTTAATTGATAAGCCCCATAACGATAATATGCGCCTATTCCTAAGCTGTTAAAACTAAGTTTAAGCAGATTGTTGATACATAAACCTGATTCGAAATAGCCTTTTTCAGGTGCTTTTATATTAATGTATCTATGATTAACTTCATTATCCATTGTTCCTGCAATTACATTTGTCAACACAACTACTTCCGGTTTAAAATTTCCCCGACGGAATAATAAAGAACCGAAACTATGTCTGAACATCAGTGAAAAATAACGATTACTTGCAAATTCATTAAATCGCATGGTATTGAATGTATTCGGGATGTCGATATATCCATCATTATAACCAGCACGGGCAGCAAATTGCAGGTTGTAAGGCAGATTTTTATCTGCATAACCTGCATTAGCAATCAACGTTGTCTTGCCTAAGTAATTGGTATAAAAACTTTTTTCAATTTTAAGTTCTACTTTCTGATAATCATATTCCCCATCCATTAAATCTTTTAAACCTTTGGTATAATTAAGCCAAACGATGGGATAATTGCTTGGAATGGGTGTCAGATTACTTTTAACTTTCATATATTTTTCTTTATATGCATATCGCAAACCTAACTGTATATCAGTATAATTAAACTGATTGCTCAACAGAGTTATATCTCCTTTATTGTTGGCAAATTCATAATTGTAAAGAGCTGTTTTCTTTGTTTTTTCCAAAGCAATTTTTATTTGCATATATCTTAACGTTCGGAAACCTATCGCCATACTCGATTTTTCTGTTTTATCGAAGTAATTTGCAAAAAACTCGCGATAATTTCCTTCAAAAAGAGTTTTTTTATCATTGTAAAACTGAGAGCTTCCACTTTCGTTAATATCGTTTGAATAAGCCAGCATCAGTTTTATATCCCAGGGCTTGTAAAAAGTAAAAGCTGCATCACTTCCATATTTATGAGCTTTATCGCCAAAGCCATAACCCCAGTAACCACCTATCATAAACTTTTCGGAAAACTTATTGCTGGTATGTATTCCAATCCCTAATCTTATTTTTTCGTATTCATTAAAAGAAATAAACTTATCAATATCCAGATTAATAATACCCCATGGAATCTTATTATTCATCAATGCCTGTATTATATTGAGTTTTTTCTCAAAATTAAATTCTTTACCCAAACTATCAATAACATGATAGGTTTTCATTTCCTTTTGCGACAAAGAATCAATACGATGCAAATTCCAGTAAATATCCGGCTGTAAACCAGCACTGTCTTTTATTTCCAGTTCAATATTAGTAAAAGTACTTTTGGGGATATCGGGCGATAAAGTTATCTCTTTCAGATAAGCTCTTGCATTGGCAATTAAAGGATAGGGGAGATTTTCAATTGTAAAAGATAAATCGGTATTAAGCTGTACCGGAAACCATTGTTTTCCATCTATCAGTTCGTATTTCTGCTGAATTAAGATATTCATTCCTTTTTGTTGTGGAATGGCTGGTTCGGCAGTAGCGTTTTCTATAGCCCAATGGAAAGTATTAATACTTAATAAGCCTTTTAATCCTTCGAAATTGGTATTTGCTTTGGGACGATATGAGATAACAAAAGTAGTATCAGTATTATTATCAGCATATAGAGTATCTTCTATCTGGAAATAATATTTGCTGGTACATCCGTTACTTATCGGATTGATGTAATATTTCTCAAAGATATTAAACCTTTCGTTGTAAAATGAAAAAGACTGTAGTTGAGAACCTATAAAAGCAAAAATAGGATTTTTAAAACCTGATACCCTCGATGCCAAAACTTCCTCAAAATTTTTATCAGGCTGAAGAAACCTTCGCTTTGTTACACTTTCCATCATCAGTAGATGCTGTTTATCGAAGAATTCTTTCATTTTAATAACCGTACTGTCTTTCATGGTTTTGCTTTTAACTGCAACGGTATCGGTTTTGGAATTAAATACCAGCTTATTATAAGATGTATAAGCAAAAGAATGTTGTTTTTCGGGATTATTAATATCACGGTTTTCTAATACATTGCGGATAATGCGATGAGAGGGATTTTCTCCGGCAATAATCTTAACTTCCGATAGTTGTAATTGCTTTTCTTTTAAATGAATTATCAGATTGCTTTTATTATCTTCAATATTTATCACTTTGGTTTCAAAACCAACATAACTAAGTTTTATACTTGTAACAGGCTGTTGATTTTTCAATGTAAATTTGCCGTCGATATCAGTAGAAGTCCCTTTTGCAGAATTATTGGCAATAATATTTACAAAAGCAAGAGGTTCTCCTGTTTTTGAGTTTATTACTTTACCGCTGATGGAGTGGGTTTGGGCATTAGAGGACAGTGAAATAAAAGTAATTATTAAAAAGATATATATGAATTTATAAGATTGTTGCATTAAAAAAGATTATGAAGTTTAATAACTATGCAAATATAATACATATTCCAGATGCCTCAAATAATTTTTAATGATAGACGTTTGGCTTTTCATGAAAATATCAATCTTTTGCTGACAGTTAAACTAATTTGAAATGAATATAATTCTAAAGAATTTTTATTATGTATATATGCATAATTATTGCTAAATATAAATAGTTTTAAAATGATAGAGTTGATATTAAAAAATGATTTGGAAAGAAATAAAATTGATGCTTTACTCAATTTCCTGAAATCATGGAATATTGATGTAGAAATTAAGGTTTCTACAGAAATTGAAAGTAAAAAAGGAAACAGGTTTTACACTTTATGCCGGTATTTGGAAAGATAATGCAATTGATGCCAATGAACTTCGCAAACAAGCATGGAAAAGATAAAGTTGTTCAGCTTATTAATTCGCTAAATTTAAATTTTCCCTTCATACAAATCATTTAATGGGAAAATCAATTCATAATCATTCCAGTTGAGGTTGCCATCAACAAT
>CAZYEM010000346.1:0-3707 GCA_964646395.1 uncultured Bacteroides sp. | reverse complement strand
AAGAGGAGGCTTTTTGGCGGGAATGTTTACAGGGCGAATTGCCAGTGCTTAACTTGGTGACTGATTTTCAACGTCCGGCTGTAAAAAAATATCAAGTTGCAAAAATTTTTACTACTCTTAAAAAAAGGCAAGGAATATGCTGATTACCTCAGACAAAGACTTTAGAAAATGAGATGCCGGGTTTTATGTCCTTTAATCCTGCTAACAGTGTGTATTGTTTCGGTTCGCCTCAGCTATCGAAAGCAAGTATTGACTTCCCTGATGGAAAACAATTTAAAATTATCACCAATAATGCAGGTGGTAAGAATGTTTACATTCAGAAAATAATGCTCAATGGCAAACCTTACAAAAAGAATTATATTACACATAAAGATATTGTTAAAGGAGGTGTAATAGAATTTACAATGGGTAAATCGCCAAATAAAAAGATGGCTGATTATGAAAAACCATTAATGATAGCGGAATAAATTTTAATTAGACGGAGTGCTATTTTATATATACCTGGTTTATCTGTAAACATTCCTGGAATAGTTTTTCAAACTCAATTTTAACGTGCATTTCATTGCCAGTCATTATGGCTTTTATAAATGTATTGGTAACCTCAGGTTTTAATAAATCAACCTAAGTATTACTAATATACCATTTCGATTTTTCATAATATTTCTATTCACAAAGATAATAATTATCGGTTTACCTATCTCTGAGTTGTAATTTTCAGTTATTTGTTATTGAAACTAAGAGAAAGCAATAAGTTCCTATCATAATTAACAAAAAAAAATTACATAATGCTTTTTAAATTATTAAATTAGCAGCTTAAAATAGTTTGCAAATAGTACTTTATAAAACAAGTTACTTTTGTATATACAAGGAAAATATTACTTTTTATACTTTTTAATAGATTTCAATTAATGAAGTTGCTAAAATATAATAAATGTTTGTATTATGAAAAAGATAACAAGGAAACAGTTTTTATATCAGGTAAGTATTTTGGGTGCTTCACTCGTTTTTTATAATATTTTTGGAGGTAATAGTTTTATGATATTTAAAGACAAAGGAACGGAAATATGTCTTCCTGAGACAGGAGAAGATATTTTTGCCTACATCAGGAGGTTGAAAGGGAAAATGGATATTGATCTTTACCGACAGATTTTGGGTGCAGCCAATGAGTTTAAAGAAGGAGATCAAACACTTAATATTTCTGCAAATTCAGAAGCATCCCGATTAAATGCTCGTGTTTTACTTTCGCAAACAAAAATTAAAGATTTAGAAAGCAATATTGTTTTCAGGGATGAGATTCAGGAATTGATTTATAAAACAACCGAGCGTAATCAATCTGTTGGAAATATGACGATGGGCGAACTTAAGAACTTTTTACTCACTGAAAATGAAGATAGTATTAAATCTATTATGCCGGGATTGAACAGTGATATTATAGCATGTCTGGTTAAGCTTATGAGTAATGAAGAATTAATACGGCTTGGACAAAAAGTGTTTAATCCTTTGCCTAATAGCAAAATAGGGAGTAAAGGTTATTTGAGTGCACGTATTCAGCCAAACTCTCCTACAGATAATGTTGAAGATATTATATGGCAGGTATTTAACGGTTGGTCTTATGCAGTTGGCGATCTGGTTTTAGGTTGTAACCCTGTTTCAAGCGAACCGGATTCGGTAGCCAGGATAGAACAGGCACTTTACAACGTTATTAGCACTTTTAACCTTCAAAACGTTATTCCGAACAGTGTTCTTTCACATATTGACATTCAGTCGAAAGCAGAAGAAATGTTTCCGGGAACAACAGGAATCTGGTTTCAGAGCTTAGCAGGTACTGTAAAGGCAAACAAAACTTTTGATATTACAATTGAAAAAATGTTTAAACATGCTGCTAAACGGAAAGGCCTTTATGGTTTGTATGCCGAAACAGGACAGGGAGCCGATTTTACAAACGAACATGGCGAAGGTTTTGATATGGTAATTCATGAATCAAGGAAATATGGATTCCTACGAGCTTTAAAACAGTCAATGAAAAGTTCTGATCCTCATAAAGAATCACCCTGGGTTTTTGTAAATGATGTAGCAGGATTTATTGGACCCGAAGTATTTAAAACCAGAGAGCAACTGGTTCGTTGTTGTTTGGAAGATACGGTAATGGGCAAACTGCATGGATTAACTATCGGGCTGGATATTTGCTCTACGTTGCACATGGATATTAATCTGGATGATCTGGACTGGTGTATTGAACAGGTAATGCCTGCAAATCCGGCTTATCTTATGGCACTTCCAACAAAAAATGATCCCATGTTAAGCTATCTTACCACAGCATTTAACAATCATGTAAGAATAAGAGAACAATTTGGATATAAGGTTAATGATGCAATGTGGGATTTCTTTAAACGGATGGATATTATAGATGAAAATAATAAACCAACCAATCATTTTGGCGATCCGATTTGGATATATTATAACTATTGTAAGGCAAATAACGACAAAAGAAGTCTTGCTCAGATATATGAGGAAGGGAAAGAATGTATTGACAGAATAAAGAAAAGAGGAGTTAATATTGCAGAAGGCTATGGTCGCAATATATGGGATTTAAACGATAATCTGGATAAGGAAGTAAGAAGATTGTATGATGATGCCAAAAAAAGTATCTGGTCTGAAATGAATGCTGCGTTCGTATCTAATATTCCTGGTTCAATTGCTGTTAAATCCAGCTCAGCAGATCGTATAGATTATGTATATCATCCCAAATCAGGGGAACAATTAAGTATACAATCCATTAATTTACTTAGTAGTTTACGCAAGAGTTGGGATACTAAGATACCTGATTTGCAAATTATAATTTCTGATGGTCTTAATGCTAATGCATTAATGGATGAAGGGCATTTAATGCCTTTTCTCAATGGATTAATTGCCTTGTTAAAGGAAAATAATTATCGTTTATCAAAAGAAAATATTGTGATAACCAATGGAAGGGTTCGGGCAGGATATTTATGTGGTGAATTGCTCTTTGGAAAGAAAGGAAATTCTTTGGAAAGGAAAGGTATTATACATATTATAGGCGAACGGCCAGGATCCGGACATCATAATTTCTCAGCTTATTTAACTGTGGCAAATGTAAATACCTGGAATGTAAAAGGATTGGTCGATCATGACATTTCACGCGTAGTATCGGGTATTTCAGATACTTCGTTAATACCTGAGCAGGCAATAATTGATACTGTAAGTATTTTTAATAAGCTGTTCCATAATTCATGATAACACAATATTAAAAAAATTATAGACATTATTCATAAATATGACTTTTCTTTACACTTTTCTAAAACACAAGTTCTTACTCTTACCTTCAAAAAGTGATTCAGATAAGAATACTATTTCAATGAATATATATTCAGATGAATTTAGTACCACGCCCATCTCTGTGGCTATATATTCAGATGAATTTAATGCCATTCCCAACTCTGTGGGTATGTATTCAGATGAATTTAGTACAATGCCCATCTCTGTGGGTAAATATTCAGATGAATTTAGAACCACGTCCATCTCTGTGGGTATATATTCAGATGAAATAATAAAAACAGCTGTCACTGCTATTAAACAGTCATCATATTTATAAATTATTGAAAAGAAAAATAACCTTATAATGGAATTAATGGTATGTAAGTTAAAATAAGGAGTTAATGGAGAAGTAAAAAGAAATTAAAAGGCTA
>CAZYEM010000345.1:0-3771 GCA_964646395.1 uncultured Bacteroides sp. | reverse complement strand
TTGAAAAACTAATGCCACTTTTAAAAGCTCTAATTTGTCAATTTCTGGCGTTTGGGTGCGTTTTTTTAGCCGCCACTAAATTGCCTTTTTTTCATCAACCGCTGGTTTTTTTGTTTTCCCAAACTTTGCTTGCTGCTGGTGCGTCGCGGCTGATTCGACAGCCGATTTGGTGGTTTTTTATTCATTTGCTGTTTTTGCCGAGCATTTTTTTATTTTTTACGTTTCAAATTTCTTCAAGTTGGTATTTAGCCATTGCGCTTTTGATGTTGCTGATTTTTTGGGGAACTTTTCGCGGTGATGTGCCGTTATTTTTATCTTCAGAAGAAGATGAATCTTCTTGAATTATTAATTTTTTTTTTTTTGTTGGATTTGACATAATACTATATATTATGAATATAATCTATATTCTTGTAATACTTTATTTATATTTGTAATTAATTGTTTTTTTTCTAAACTATATGGACGTATTGATTCTAAACATTCATTTATTGTTTTCCATTCAAGTTTACTAACTTCAGATTTTTGATAATTTTCTAAATTATGCTCATTTTCATTTTCTTTAGAATATGCCAAAAAATATTTATGTTTATATGATTTATGATTAGTTCCAATAAATATTTCTTCAAATGGCAACACGTTTTCAATTATATTTATATTTAATTTAGATATTCCAGTTTCTTCTTCGAATTCTCTAAAAGCACAATCTAAATCTTTTTCTTGATAATTGCGTCTACCTTTTGGAAATTCCCATTCTGTTTCTTTCCATTTAGTATTACTTTTTTCAATAATATCATTAAGAGTTATTTTAACTTCATCAATAATTATCCCAGATTTAATTAAATCAAACTTTTTAACTGATGCTGCCTCTTCACTTCTGTATTGTATATTTAATGCGTTTCCCCACATTTGTTTCCATAAATTATCAAATGATTCAGTTAATATTTTTTCTTTTTCGTCAATCGACATTTCATTAATAATATTTTGAGTATGCTCGATATTATATGGTGAATATTTTCCCCTCATAAAATCAATATATTCAAAACTATCTTTGCGTCTTAACATTAAAAATTGTAACCCATTTAAGCTAGACCTAAATAATATTATACCATAACTAGTAACTGGCAATTTACATTGATGGAATAAGTGACCTTGCTTTCCACAATTATTACATATATTAGATGTTTTATTCATAGCACTATTTATAGTTAAGGAGTTACGTTTAAATATATTGTTTTGCTTTAAATATAAAATAATATTTATTAATATTAAATGTTCAAAAGTTTTAATTTAGGGTTATTTCCTAGGCGACAAGGAGGTAATCATAGAATAGCCGATGTTACAATCAATTTGGGCTCGACTAAGGGTCGTGGTTCTTCTACAAGAATGTTTAATTATTGTAAACAAACTAACCCACAACCTGGAAATTGTATTTATAAATTTATAAAGGTAAATTAAATACGATTATATAGTTTAATAATTAATATTTTTTTACAACAAAATATTAATGAGTTCTGCTTATCTAGACCCTAAAATATGGGGACCTCACTACTGGTTCTTTTTACATACAATCGCAATGTCTTATCCTATTCACCCTAACGCCGTAACAAAAAAAAAATATTATGATTTTGTTCAAAATATTCCATTATTTATACCGGTTGAAAGTATGGCTGGTGAATTTAGTAAATTATTAGACCAATATCCAGTACAACCATATTTAGATAATAAAGAGTCTTTTATAAGATGGATGTGGTTTATTCATAATAAAATAAATAAAAAGTTAGAAAAGCCACAAATTTCTTTAAATGATTTTTATGTTAAATACTATGAAGAATACAAACCGATGAATGAAAAAATGAGTGAATACTATAAAATAAGAGGAAAACTTATATATTCGGGAATAATTATTAGTATTTTTGGAGGAATTTATTATTTATATGATAAGTAAACAACCTTTAAGAAAGTCCATTTTTTAAAAAAATGGAGTTAAAAAATTTTAGGTTGTGCCAAAATTTGATTTATAAAAAGTATAAAAAGTATTAGTATATTATATGAAGACTAGAAAACATAAACGAAAATATAAATGTGGCGGAAAAGCATTAGCAACCGGCGGTAAAGTAATTGCATCTGGTGGATTTGGTTGTGTCTTTAGTCCAGCCTTAAAATGTGAAGGAAAAAAATCACGAGGTAAAAATAGAATATCTAAGCTATTAACAAAAAAACATGCGTTAGAAGAGTATAATGAAGTTCAAGTGTTCAAAAAAAAATTAAATAAAATTCCACAATATGAAAATTATTTTTTACTTAATGATTTTGAAATTTGTAAGCCAGCTAAATTGAATAAAAGTGATTTAGTAAAATTTACTTCAAAGTGTACAGCACTTCCAAAAGATAAAATTACACAAGAAAATATAAATAAGTCGTTAGATAAAGTTTTTGCGTTAAATATGCCTAATGGTGGTCTTCCTGTGGATGATTTTATAATAAAAAATAATACATACAAAAATATAGTTAAATTAAATAACACACTGATAAATCTTTTAAACAATGGAATTATTCCAATGAATAAAAACAACATATATCATTGTGACATCAAGGATTCTAATATTTTAGTAGATGATAGTTCAGGTTTAAAAACAAGATTAATAGATTGGGGGCTTTCTACTGAATATGAACCTAATACTGACCAACCATTTCCTAAAACTTGGCGAAATAGACCATTTCAGTTTAACGTCCCATTTTCAATAATTATTTTTTCAGATTTGTTTTTTGATAAATATACAAAATATATTAAACAAGGAGGAAAACTAGACCACGCAAATTTAAAACCATTTGTAATTGATTACATTTATTTATGGATTAAAGAGCGTGGAATGGGGCATTATTCATTCATAAATAGTATTATATTTATGTTATTTGAAAATAAATTAGAAAATATGGATGAAAGAAGTAAGAAAAAATTAATTGAAAGTGAATATACTTTACCTTATATTTGTAATTATATTATTGAAATTTTAATAAATTTTACAAAATTTAGAGAAGATGGTTCACTTAATTTGCGTATTTATCTTGATTCGGTTTTTGTTAAAATAGTAGATATTTGGGGTTTTGTTATATCATATTTTCCAATTTTTGAAGCTTTACATGAAAATTACAAAAATTTAAATAAAATTGAAACTCAACTATTTGAAGCTATAAAGAGTATTTTTATTAAATATTTATTCTCTCCAAGAATAACACCTATTAATATTTCTGAACTTACAAACGAATTAAAAAAAATAAATAAAATATTTAAACTAACAAATACAAGTAGCAGCAAAAACTCTAGTTTGAAAGTATCTTCAACTAAACGAAGTAAAGGTGTTACTGGTAAAACATACATATTGAATTTAACTCAAAAAATACCTCCAAAAAAGTCTAAAACAAAAACTTCAAAACAACGTATTTAAAAAATAATAATATTGTATAATTATATAATGAACACTGATTTTAACAAACTTTGCACTCCAGCAAAAATATATTTTGGGGTTTCACTACTTGTTTGTATAATTATGTTATTTAATAAGATTAGTATTATAGCAATATTTAGTAAATTAATATTTGCGTTTTTATGGAGTTTTGCGTTAGGATGGTTGTGTAGTAAAGGTTACAAAGCTATTTCTTGGTTTTTAGTTTTATTACCATTTATAATGATGATACTAGTAGCACTTGGAATAACGAGTTATATGAGAGAAGTTGATAAATTAAATCCTGTGAAAAACTAAATTATTAAAA
>CAZYEM010000344.1:0-3782 GCA_964646395.1 uncultured Bacteroides sp. | reverse complement strand
ATAAAGCATGTGAAATAACCACAGGATATAAGGCTGACGAAATCATTAACAATCCGGAAGCTTTTAAATTACTTTATCCTGATCCCGACTACAGAGAAAAAGTATGGAAAGCTTCACTGGAAAAAAACAGTAAAGAAAAAATATTTGAATTAACAGCAAAAAATGGAGAAATAAAAACAGTAAAGTGGTTTGATATTTATCAGAAACTACCATTAACAGGTTGGGATTCGTGGGGATTAGGGCTTGACATTACGCAAAGCAGGAAATTTGAACAGGAATTGTTAATAGCCAAAGAAAAAGCCGAAGAAAATGAGAGAATACTTAAGCAAATAATTGAATCGCAGGTTGAAGGAATTGGATTTATAAATAAAAATGAAATTTTTGAATTTGCAAATTCAGCTTCTGAAAAAATATTTGAGACAGAAGAAGGCGAACTAGTCGGAATTTCTATGTATGATTTTCTTGATAAAGAAGAAACAGAAAAAATAAACAAAGAAATTACAGAAAGACAAAATGGAATTGCGAGTACTTATGAAATAAAAATCAAAACAAGAAAAGGAAATACAAAATATATAAACATAAGTGCAACACCAAAATTCGATGAAAATAATAATTACCTTGGAGCTTATGGTGTTGTAAGGGATATTACGTTACAAAAACAAGCCGAATTACTCAGCAACCAACAATTTCATTTTACAAAAGCATTAAATGAAATTGCTGAATTAATTGTAAGTAACGACAATACAAATAATTTATTAGAGGAAAGTAACCGGATTATCGGTGAAACTTTAAAACTAGACAGGTCATTAATCTATGAAATATCATTTGAAAAGAAATATATTTTTGGTTTGTGTGAATGGTTAAAAGAAATACATCCTGATATTGAACCCACCAGGAATACTTATCCGCTGGAAATGTTTTTAAGTCCGTTTACCGAAATAAAAAACACTAAAAAACCGCTGATCAGTCATTTTGATCAAATAAATGAAATATTTGAAAAAGATGAATCAGCCAAAACATTACACCATCATTTTAAAATTAAAAGTTTAATCTGGTATCCGTTTGCTTTTAGCAATCAGGGATATTATTTATTTACTTTAAATCAGATACTTAAAAAAAGAGACTGGACAACAGCTGAAATTGGTTTTCTCGAATCAGCAGCAAAACAGTTGAGCTTGGCATTAATGAAAATTAAATTGCTTGAAGAAAAAGAACTTGCTGAAGAAAAAATACGAGCCAGTGAAGAAAAATACCGCCTTATTGCTGAAAATACTTCAGATGGGATTTTGTTTTTAAATGCAGAAAATTATATCAGCTATGCTTCTCCTACTTATCTCAAACAACTGGGATATTCAAAAGAAGAAGAAATGGGCAGAACATCCGATTCCATTTATTCGCTAATTCATCCGGAAGAAAGAGACGATTTATTTGCTATACTTTTCAAGGCAATTGAATTGAAAGAAAATGGAAAAACATATACATACAGGGCAAAGCACAAAAACGGGGAATATATATGGCGCGAAGACAACGCTAAATTCAACTATGATACATTGGGAAATTACCAGGGAGCATATATTGTTTGCAGGGATATTACTGAACGCAAAAATGCAGAAAATGAACTGAATAAACAGATTCAACTCCGTCAATTTCTATCAGAAATTGCATCGGCTTACATCAACCTGTCAATTGAAGATATGGAAGTTGAAATAAACAATTCGCTAGCAAAAATCGGTGAATTTGTGAATACAGACCGCACTTATATCTTCAACTTTGATGCTGTAACAGAAATATGCTCCAACACTTATGAATGGTGTGCCAATGGTATAGAACCTCAGATAGATGAATTACAAAATATTCTACTGGGAAAAGATTGGATTGAAACATTTGCTAAAGGAAAACCTATATATGTACCTGATGTTTCAGCACTTCCCGAAGGATACTCAAAAGAAATACTCGAACCTCAGGGTATTAAAAGCTGTCTGGCAATTCCGATGATGAATCACGGTAAATGTATTGGTTTTGTTGGTTTCGATTCAGTAAAACAGCATTATAATTTTTCAGACACTGAATTACAACTGCTTAACCTATATACACAAATGATGGTAAACATCTTACTCCGAAAACAAAATGAAGAGAATCTTATTGAAGCCACTCAAAAAGCAGTAGAAAGCGATAAGCTCAAAACCGCATTTCTGAATAATATCTCTCATGAAATCAGAACTCCTTTCAATGGCATACTCGGTTTCCTTGGTATAATTCAGGAAGATGAACTTAGTTCAGAAGAAAGAAACGAATATTTCAGTATAATCAATAAAAGTGCCGATCGGCTTATGAAAACGATATATGATATTGTTGAAATTTCACAGATTCAGGCAAATCAGATTAAGCTTAACGTTGACAAAACCAATATTACAAAAATAACGGAAGAATTATATAATCAATTTATAACGGAAGCAAACGATAGAAGAATTTCATTGATAATTGATAATAAATCAATGAATAGTGTTATAAAAACAGATGGTTCAAAACTTAAAACTATTTTTTCAATATTAATTGATAATGCCCTTAAATTTACAAAGTCAGGTTCAGTTACTTATGGTTGCTGTGAGATTGAAACTCCCGACCGCACCTCTTTATACAATGATTTATCGTTACAGTTTTATGTTAAAGATACAGGTATTGGAATTCCGCAGGACAAACATCAGAAAATTTTTGAAAGTTTTATGCAGGTGGATGTTTCAAGTACAAGAGAATATGAAGGCTCCGGCTTAGGCCTTTCCATCGTTAAATCTTATATAGAAATGCTTGGTGGCAGCATTTGGCTCGAAAGTGAACCATCAAAAGGAAGTGTTTTTTATTTCAGCATTCCAAATATGGAATTGGCAGAAATGAAAGTTATTGAAACAACTAAAATAAAATCAACCAATAACCATAAGGTTGTTAGTTATTTGAAAATATTAATTGTTGAAGACGATTTAGCTTCAGAATTATATATTTTTAATATGCTGCAAAAATTCAGCAATCATTTTATTAAAGCAAAAACGGGTACAGATGCGATTGAAATATGCAAAAACAATCCTGATATTAATTTAATATTCATGGATATAAGATTGCCGGAATTAGATGGATTTGAAACTACCCGAATGATAAGGCGATTTAATAAAGAGGTGGTAATTATTGCCCAAACAGCTTTTGCCCAAAGTGGCGACAAGGAAAAAGCGTTGAAAGCAGGATGCAACGATTATATTTCAAAACCCATTAAAAAGCAAAATTTAATGGAAATACTAAAAAATTATTTTAAAATTTAAGATAATGGAAACAAACATCAAAAACACTGACAATTTATCCAATGTATTAAATAACATTGAGTTCGACGACATATTTGCAGTAGAAAATATGCAACAATTACAGGATTTATTTTCAGAAACCAATGGAGTGGCTTCCATTATTACAAAACCCGATGGAACACCCATTACAAAGCCTAGCAATTTTTGCCGCTTATGCGAAGATATTATTCGCAAAACCGAAAAAGGGCTTGCCAATTGTATGAAATCCGATGCTGTAATTGGCAGGCAAAATCAGGAAGGTCCGATTGTGCAGCCTTGCCTGAGCTGTAGTTTGTGGGATGCCGGAACAAGCATTACTGTCGGAGGCAAACATATTGCCAACTGGCTTATTGGTC
Source organism: uncultured Bacteroides sp. (assembly GCA_964646395.1). Taxonomy (GTDB): domain Bacteria; phylum Bacteroidota; class Bacteroidia; order Bacteroidales; family JACABE01; genus JACABE01. Next base: position 100 of record CAZYEM010000344.1, on the reverse strand, counting down.
AGGTGCGAAATGAGGAGATGGACATTAAAACACTTCTTCTTTATGCCGATGATATTGGCGTTAATCGCAAGGAATACTTTGATGCATTAAAGGAAGTTCC
>CAZYEM010000343.1:0-3797 GCA_964646395.1 uncultured Bacteroides sp. | reverse complement strand
ATTTCTATTCCATTGCCCGTAGGGCATTCATATCAATAGAAACAAGCAAACACAAACCCTATTATTGTCCGTAGGACATTAACCTAAAAGCAAATATAGAAATATTTGCTTGTAAAAAAATAGTATATTTGTAGAAAAATAATAATGGGAAAACCCTTACAAAGCCAATGCAAATTGGGAAATATTATAGGGATTTTCTGTATTAATAATATGTTAGCACTCAATTTATAAAAAACAACTATGAAGCAGATAATTATTTTATTAGCTATTTTAATTCTCTCACTTGGATTCTCATCATGTCGATGGTCTGAGAAAAAAAAGAAAGAATTTGAATGTGAATGTAAAGAAACAAAAATCATAAATGGGTTGGTTGTTTTAATTCAAGGCTTTGAAAATGATAACATCGATTCAGTTTTAATAGAAGAATATAATGCAAATATCAAGTTAGATTCTTTTCGTATAAAAATTGATAATAAACTTCGTCAATTTTATATAAATAAGCAATTAAATGTAAGTTATAAGTATCGATTTATTTTCGCAAATAATAAAGTACATGTACTCGAAAATATGGAAATGATTATGTGGCCGCAATGGACAAACATCAATGAGGACTATGGGTGCATAATGGGTAATTTTACATTAGATGGAATTGTTTATAAAAAAACTGGCAATCCAAAAATAATAAATGATTCGAAATAAGAACAACAGGGCATAACATTCAGTCGTATTGCCATAATCCCCTTCACAAAAAATCCCATTTGAATAAAAAGCTTCTGCTAGCAAAGTGGGAATAAAAACTTTACCAACGAATTAAAGATTCCGTTTTTCTAAAACACTGCCTTTGCTATCTTTTCAATATTATCCGATTTTCCCATCGTATAAAAATGAATAACAGGAACTTTGTTTCTAATTAAATCCTTCGATTGTTCTACAGCCCATTCAATGCCAACTTGCCGGGCTTCTTCATTGTTTTTGCATTTGATAAGTTCTTTTACCAAAGCTTCAGGAATATCTATATGGAAAGTCTGAGGCAAAACCGACATCTGACTTTTGGTTGCTATTGGTTTTATTCCCGGAATAATGGGAACTGTAATTCCTTCGTTACGGCAGGCATTTACAAAATCATAGTATTTTTGGTTGTCGTAAAACATCTGTGTAACTATAAATTCAGCACCAGCTTCAATTTTCTTTTTCAGAAAAAATAAATCAGACATCATATTGGGAGCTTCATTATGCTTTTCGGGATAACCAGCCACTCCAGCCGTAAAATGAGTTGGCGTTTTATTCTCCGATTCATCATCCAGATACTTTCCTTGATTCAGATCAATCACTTGTTTTAATAAATCCACAGCATAAGCGTGTCCATCGGGTTCGGTAACAAATCGCTTAGTAGTTTTGTCGGCATCTCCACGCAAAACCATCAGATTCTCTATACCAAGAAAGTGTAAGTCAATCAATGCATTTTCAGTTTCTTCCCTGTTAAATCCTCCACATATAATATGTGGAACCACATCTATTTTGTATTTATTAAGAATAGCTGCAGAAATAGCAACGGTTCCGGGTCTTTTTCTAACAATCTTTTTCTTCAGCATTCCATTCGGGAATTCTTTAAAAACAACCTCTTCGCGATGATAAGTTACATTGATATAAGGAGGTTTAAATTCCATCAAGGGATCAATAGTACGATAGATGGAATCGATATGGTCTCCTTTCAATGGAGGAAGTAACTCAAAAGAGAACAAGGTTTTATCGGTATAATTCAGATGATCGGTTATTTTCATAATCTTTTACTTTGTTAAATTGTTAGATAATAATTTTTTGGCATATTCGGGTGTAATTCCTTTTCTAATTGCATAATCTTTTATCTGATCTTCTGCAATTCTGCCAACACCAAAGTACCTGGAACCGGGATGAGCAAAATAAACCCCGCTCACCGAAGCTCCCGGATTCATCATAAAGCTTTCCGTTAGTGTAATACCTGTGTTTTGCTCCGCATTCAGCATTTTAAATAACTTTACTTTTTCAGAATGATCTGGACAGGCCGGATAACCATAAGCTGGTCGGATTCCCTGATATTTAACGCTAAGCAAATCTTCTAAATCCAGGTTTTCATCCGGTGCATATCCCCAGATTTCTTTTCTTACTATCAGATGAAGATATTCAGTAAAAGCTTCCGCCAAACGATCGGCCAGACCTTTTAACATAATCATCTGGTAATCGTCATTGTCTTTTACAAAATATGCAATGCTTTCTTCAATATCAATACCGGCAGTTACCGCAAAACCACCTATATAGTCATCAATACCGGATTCTTTGGGAGCAATAAAATCAGAAAAACAAATGTCGGGAGCATCGGGATAAATAATCTGCTGGCGAAGATTGGTAAGGGTAACTATCACTTTATTTCGTTCTTCATTTTCATAAACCTCTATATCATCACCTACCGTATTTGCCGGAAAAATACCCAATACAGCATTCATCTTCAGCATCTTTTTTTCAACAATTTCCTTTAACATTGCTCTTGCATCAGCAATTAGTTCATTGGCCTGTTCCCCTTTCTCCGGATGATTTAAAATTGCAGGATAGGTGCCTTTGATATCCCATATATGAAGAAAGAAAGTCCAGTCGATATAATCAATTACCGTATTTACATCAAAATCGTGGTATGTTTTTATTCCCACAAAATTAGGAGGTGGAATATTTTCAAAAGAAAGTTTAAGCGAGTTTTTCCTTGCTTCATCTATTGGTAATAAATCTTTGTGAACTCTTTTATTGGTTTCACGTAAAGTCTGATACTCTCTTGCTAAATTACTTACAAAATCAGGTTTTAATTCTTCGGAAAACAATGCCCGGGCTACATTCACACTTTTTGATGCATCCTTAACATGTACCACCGGATATTGATATTCAGGAGCAATCTTGACGGCAGTATGCAATACAGATGTAGTTGCTCCACCAATCAACAAAGGAATTTTAAAACCCTGTCGCTGCATTTCTTTAGCCACATGTATCATTTCGTCAAGTGAAGGAGTAATTAATCCGCTGAGACCTATTGCATCAACTTTATTTTCTATCGCTGCTTTAAGTATCGTTTCGCAAGCTACCATAACTCCCAAATCAATGGTTTCGTAATTATTGCATTGCAAAACTACCGAAACAATGTTTTTGCCGATATCGTGTACATCACCTTTAACGGTAGCCATTAATATTTTCTTTAGCTGCTGTTTCTGATTATCTGGATTTAGTTTATTCTGTTGTTCAATTAAAGGCATCAGATAAGCAACTGCCTTTTTCATAACCCTTGCACTTTTAACAACCTGCGGAAGAAACATTTTACCTTCACCGAACAAATCACCCACAACATTCATTCCATCCATCAAAGGGCCTTCGATAATATCAAGAGCCCTTTCATATTTTTGCAATGCTTCGCTTATATCGTCTTCTATGTGATCGGTAATTCCTTTTATTAATGAATGTTCCAGCCGTTTTTCAACAGTAAAGGATCGCCAGATTTCTGCTTTAATATCCTTAACATTAGAAGTTTTAACATTTTCGGCATAAGCAATTAATTGTTCCGTAGCTTCCGTAGTTCTGTTTAAAATGGCATCTTCGCAAAGTTTCAGAAGTTCGGGTTCAATATCATCATAAACCGGTAAATTTCCGGCATTTACAATTCCCATATCCAGACCTGCTTTTATCGCATGATACAAAAAAACAGCATGCATGGCTTCCCTTACGTTGTCATTCCCTCTGAATGAAAAGGAAAGATTACTTATTCCACCACTGGTTTTGGCAAA
>CAZYEM010000342.1:0-3830 GCA_964646395.1 uncultured Bacteroides sp. | reverse complement strand
CCTATCGCAAGATTGGCTGCTGCACAGGCTGCTATTAAAGCAAGTAAAAAATAGTACTTCGACTTCGCTCAGTAATCTGACTGATATAAGTTTGGTTATTTAAATAATAAACCCCCGGTAGTTTTTACAATCGGGGGTTTTGTTTATTACGTTTTTAAAGTTGGATTTATAATTTGAAGCTATAACTCTTAGGGTTCTTAAAACCCTAAGAGTTATAGCTTTATAATTATCAAAAAAATAAGAATATCTTAATACAAATAATAACGATTAGGTTGTTATTAAAGCATTTGCTTTGCGGTGTCAACAGCAAATTCTAAAACTCTGGTAAGAAAAGTGTAATTAGCAAATTTAATTTCATCAATTTTTCGCAATATTAAATCACTGGTTTAGATTAAAAATCAGAAACCAGTTCTAGTGTTTTCTTTTTCAATAGTGCCTGCCCTGCTTAGTATGCGGTTAATAGTCGGGGCGAAACTTAAAGTCGCACCCCGACGTTGCAGTAAGAAACATCGTTGAAAGCTTAACTTATGCTTACTGATTGATAAAATGCTGATTTTTATTCTCTATGAAATATATTAGGATTTTTATTCGTGTTATAGCTAGAAAAGAAAAAGCTTGCTAACCAGCAAGCTTTTGGTAATATTATTTAAAATATTACTAAATTTAATTTTTATCCTTTCTTCATTAATTTCTTAGTGTTTATTTTTATATTTCGATATAAAAAAATATACTTCAAATCAATAATAGTATATGTTTTGAAGGTGTAACAACTGTTTTTTTTGTCAAAATTATAAAAAAAAAGAAACATAAAATGTATGGAAAAGTTAAGATAGGACGAATGAAAAATAAACCTTGTAATGCATTGAAAATAAACACTGAATTTATGATGAATAAATATTTTTTCTGAATAGAATAAATATGCTATGGATTGAATTTATTAATTAAGTTTATACAAATGATAATAGGTAATAGTTGGTATTTATAATAAATTTATAATTTTGTACGCTATTTATTAATCTAGGAAACTGATGCAAGCAATTAAGTATGTAATTGTGGATGATGATGATCTTTCGCAAAATGCAATTTTGAATCTGATGAAAGCCTATAGTGAATATAGTTGTTCTGCACAGTTTTTTGATGTAAATTCTGCATCAGCAGAAATAAATAAAATTAAACCCGATTTAATATTTCTGGATGTCGAAATGCCATATATTAATGGATTTGAATTAGTAAAATACCTTGATAAATCTGTTTATGTTATAATTATAACTTCGCACAGAGGCTATGCTGCCGATAGTTACGAACACCAGGTATCTGATTTTATAACCAAACCAATCAGGCAGGAAAGGTTAATGCAGGTTTTATCCCGATATAATGAAAAAAGGGGTGAAAAGCAAGGCAAACTTAACACACTAACAAATACTATACCCACTTATAGAGAAACCGATTATTTGTTTGTTTATAATAATAAAAATCGAAATATACCCTTTAAACTTTATAAAAAAGACATTTGCAGCATCGAAAAAAATGGGAATACTATTGATTTATTTACTGATATGAATAAAAAGTATTACAGAGATGATACGATAAAAGGAATTATTGATGAATTGAATCCCAAGCATTTTGCATTAATAAACCGAGCCACTATAATTAATTTAACCAAAGCAAACTGGGAAAACGAAAACCTGGTTGAAATGAAAAATGGTAAATCTTATAAAGTATCCGGTTCTTTTTATAAAAAAATATAAAGGAGTTACTCTATTTTGGATAGGATGAATCGATTGATATAAAAGATTGATATTTACCGATGAAAAAGCAGTTTCTGAAATTAAGATAAACTTTTATAAATGAAAGTTATTGTTTCAGAAATAGCTTGATTTCATGGTAATTATCCATTTCATTAACTTCCAGTTTATAGTTGTCTTTATAAATAAGGTTTAAGCGATTTCGAACATTCGTTAAGCCGTTACCGGTCGATTTTACAATTCTTTCTGAAGATTGATCGATGTCGTTTTTGCAAACAAACAAAATTTCATTTTTACTACAGTTAATCTCAATATAAATTTTTCCTTTTTGTTTAAAGTTGGTAAATTTGAATGCATTATTCACAAATGTTTCAAAAATCATAGGAGGAAGTTTATGATTACGAGTATCGCCATTAATATCGAATTTTACATTCATATCTTTATAACGAGCTCCTTCCAATGCAATGTAATTTTTTAGAAAATCAATTTCATTATCAAGTGAAACCCATTGTTTGTCAGTTTCTTTAACTACATATTCCATTAAATCGGTCAGATTAAGAACCACATCAGCTGTTTTTGCTGAATTTTCGAGGGCAAGATAATATATGCTGCTAAGTGCATTAAAAAAGAAATGATTATTGATTTTTGATTTAATGAAATTAATTTGATGTTGCAATTGTTTCTTTTCCAATTCATTGTTTGCCTTTTGTAAGGTGTTTGTTTTAATGGCGTCTCTGTATATTTTGATCATGGTAAAAATTCCGATAAAAACAGTATCTCTTATTAAAATTCCAAAAAAACTCCATCTGAAACAGGAATAAAAAAGCTCAATGTCGGGAGATGTTAAGCATTTAATTATATCATCCTTAATTATTAAGAACTCAAAATAGCTCATGGAGATTAGCAAAACAGCTAAAATAGAAAAATATAAAATGAATCTTTGTCTGATGAAGAATTTAGGTATTAAAAAGAATTGGTTTATATATACAATGAGCGGAACAAAAAAGAAAGTAAGATATTCTTCCATTTCATTTAGTGACCTCATTCTTAAATAGGAATTATTCACAAAAAAATATAAGGTTATGAGCCAGAATATTATATGAATTGAAATTTCAATAATATTTTTTCTTTTCATTTTTTTAAATTTTCACAAATGTATAAAAAAGAGACCTAAATGCAAAAATATTCTTTCGTTAAGTTCATTTATCTTATGATAGTTTTTTTAATATCAGATTTTTGAAGCTAATATAATTTAACCCAGAAAAACAATTTTCAATTGTTGCGAAAATGTACTCCGGAAAATTCTTTTACATATAGGGAGTTCTAAAAATTGCTTTTTCTTCGTTGAACTTCAATTTTAAGCTCATACCGATGAATAGTGACTATGGTTTTACAAATCTTGTTCGCATCAAAAAATCTAATTTTCAGATGCCCTTATAAGTTTAATTTTTAAATGATATTTTTTAATATTTTGGAAATAAGTAGTATAAGTTTTTTTATGATACGTTAAAGCTACTCTGTTAGAACAAAAGTAAGTAAGATTTGTTAAAATAGAAACAGGAAATTAAGCTGCAAATTTATCCAATAAAACGTTAACACAAATGCCGCAAATAAAACAAGAAAATCCAATACAACCAACCGATTCAAAAATAGATGAAACAATATTCAAGCAGTTTCTGCATGATTTTAAAGCAAGCATGAAACGTGCTTATCATGAAGATAATAAGATTGATAGTTTTTGCAGTACCCGAGGAATACCACCGGTAGTTCTGAAAGAATTAATGTCGGTAAATCCACTTTCTCTTTTAATACCAAAGAAATACGGAGGATTAGGAGCAGGCATAAAAGAGAATATTACTTTTATTTCAGCGGCAGCTTATGAATCACTTGCTCTTGCATTAACATTAGGAATAAACAACGGATTGTTTATACAACCTGTTACCAAATATGCACAGGAATCGGCAAAACAAAAAGTTTTCGATCAATTTCTTACTAAAAGCAGCATGGGTGGTTTAATGATTACTGAACCCAATTTTGGCAGTGATGCATTGAGTATGCTAACTTCCCATACCGAAAAGGATGGAT
>CAZYEM010000341.1:2060-3870 GCA_964646395.1 uncultured Bacteroides sp. | reverse complement strand
AATCACATCAGTTGGGACACTGACAGGACTGACTGTCAGTTCAACTATCGCAGGCAGCATTAACGGTAATGCAGCAACTGCTACATCTGCAACATCGGCAACAACCGCAGGGACTGTGACAACTGCAGCGCAGCCTGCAATTACCTCGGTCGGCACATTGACAGGCTTGACTGTCACGAATCCAATCGCTGGAAGTGTGACTGGCAACGCAGCAACGGCGACAAATGTTGCGTACTCTGGATTGACAGGGACTGTGCCGACTTGGGATCAGAACACGACAGGAAACGCAGCAACGGCAACAAGTGCAACGACCGCAACAAGTTCCACAACTGCAGGCACGGTGACGACCGCTGCACAACCAAACATCACATCAGTCGGAACACTGACAGGGTTGACTGTCACCGCAGCAATAACGGGATCTGTCACTGGTAGTTCAGGCACAGTTACGAATCCGAACCTGACAGGCGAAGTCACGACAAGCGGATTGACTGCGACCGTGACAAACAGCGCAGTGATCGGCAAGGTGCTCACGGGATATGTCAGCGGTGCGGGAACGGTTGCTGCGACTGACACGATATTGCAGGCAATACAGAAACTCAACGGCAATGCAGGCGGCGGTGGAGGTGGACCTGTGGACGCTGGCACTTTGACAGGCACGACACTTGCCTCAAATGTCGTTTCGTCAAGTTTGACCTCGGTCGGAACGCTGACCGCCGTAAACACCAGCGGAGTCATCACAGGAACGGACACAACTGCATCGACATCATCGACGACAGGTGCGGTCATCATCGCAGGTGGCGTAGGCATTGCCAAAGATTCGCATATCAACAGTCAGCGCATCGGCGTAGGTCTTTTGGCGAACACGACAAACCTAGCGGTCGGTGCAAATACTCTTGTTTCGACAATCGCAGGCGGAATAAACAACACAGCGATTGGCTCAGGATGCGGAAGTGGCATCACGACTGGCAGTCAGAATACTTTGCTCGGCTATGCAGTCGGGACGCTTGTGACGACAGGTGCGGGAAATTGCTCAATAGGATTCGCATCGCTAAATCAAAATACTGTTGGAAATTACAACACGGCAATGGGCTACGGTGCTCTTGAAAAAACAACGGCAAGCAACAACACGGCAGTTGGAATTGCGGCACTTGGAAACATTACGACAGGTTCACTTAATGTTGGTATTGGTCGTGAAGCAGGAAACTTCCACGCGAACGGAACAACCGCACTAACAACTGCAGGCAGTTCTGTCTATATCGGATACAACTCAAAAGGCTTAAATAATTCCGACAGTAACTCAATTGTTATTGGTGCACTTGCAGTTGGGCTTGGTGCTAATACAACCGTCATTGGCACATCGTCAACCACAGCAGCAACTGTCTACGGAGCATTAAGTGTTCCAAGTACAACCGCATCGACATCCTCTACAACAGGTGCAGTAAAAATTGCAGGAGGACTGGGAGTTGTAGGTGATGCGTATATCAATACCATTCTTATTGGAAGACGGAACGGAGGCAGTACATCTACAGTTGTTGGAAACTTGGCATTAAGTGGAACCGCAGCTACAGGTGGTACAGCAGTTGGCTACAGTGCCCTTAGTAGTGTTACGGGTTCTAATTCAAACAATACAGCAGTGGGTGTTTTCGCAGGATCTGCCAATTCAGCATCATCTCTTACTGCAATAGGAGCAAGCGCAGGGCTCAATAACACAGGTACAGAAGTTACAGCAGTAGGAAATAGTGCAGCTTCAGGTAACACAGGTGGTAATGTTACAGCGGTAGGGAAAGACGCACTATTAAGTAATACAGGT
>CAZYEM010000341.1:0-1960 GCA_964646395.1 uncultured Bacteroides sp. | reverse complement strand
TTCAGTCTATGGATGCTTGTAGTAGTGGAACTTTGAATGCTGCATGGGGAGCAAATGCACTAGGAGCATTAACAACAGGCGCATCTTGTGTTGGTATTGGGTCAGGTGCAGGTGGTACTATAACCACAGGATCTAACAACATCTTTATTGGGGACAGTAGTAATTCACTAGCAGCTGGAGATTCTAATTCAATTGTAATTGGAAAATCAACTACTGGGTTAGGCACAAATACCACTGTAATTGGAACAACCACTACCCTTGTCACTAAGTTATTTGGTGTGACAGCAACAGGACAAGTTGCGCCAACCGTTGCAAGTGCAGCCACCATCGCACCGACAACGCAGATCGTGTTTGTTTCAGGCACAACCGCAATCGACACGATCACCGCACCGACTGGAATTGCAACAACAGGAGGACAGATCACCATCATTCCAACGGGCATCTTTACTACGACCACGGCAGGCAACATCGCACTCGCATCCACTGCAGTTGTCTCTCGTGCCCTCATCATGACGTACGACGCAACAACCACAAAGTGGTATCCATCCTATTGAGAAAACTATGACTACTGAACCAATTATTCCTCCAACACTCGAACCAATCATCCGAACACCCGAGCAAATCGCACAAGACATCAAGGCATCGCACGACTCTGTTGACCTCATCAATCAGATCGTTGCGGACAATCAACACAGCAACGAGATTCACGACACCGTGGATCGCAATGTGCGACACCTTCGGAGTTACCTCACGCTGCAACACATCATGGACAACGCAACGACCGCAGACAAAATCGCATTCGCAGACGCTGCAATACTCGGCGAGGCTTGGGTTCAAACAGCCGTAGGATAAACGACAATGCCAATTCAAGCAGCCAGATCAACCATCATTACAGTCGCAAGCACAACGGGTGTTGTGGTAGGTATGCAGTAGACAGGCACAGGCAGTCCTGCTACCACAGCGATTGCTTGCTCTTTTACAGATGTGGGTGATATGATTATGAATGGCGATACTTTTTTAATTAACAACTAACACAAGAAAATAAAATAAAATGACATATACAAACACACCTATAGTAGTCAGTCAACAAACCACTGGTTATACTTCTGGAAACATTCCATACTCCAGTATTGTTTTAATTCCAAGTATTCCACACGCAGCTCAACTAGAGGTTGAAAGAATTTTTACACAAGATAGAGATGGAAGTACAACAACTCTATTGGCTTTCTTAGCAGACCCAGCTGTTACTACTGCTCAAAAGAAAGCTGTGTTTCTTATCCCCATCAGTCGTTGTACTTTGAATTCTACTACAAGTAACATTACAGCAATCGACCTACCTGCTGCAGGAGGAGCTACTGTTTATGATTATGTAGTAACAACCCCAACCCCTACTACTTATACTATAAAGATACCAGCTTTAAGCAGCTCTACAGTTACAGTGCGTCGTAAAACCGTATCAAATGAACCTTTTGTAAACTGGGTTGCAGGAAGTCGTCTTACCAGTAAACAGTTAAACTTAGCAACAACTCAATCTTTATATCTTATACAAGAAGCTTTAGAAAAGATTGGTACATCTGTAACAATTGAAACAACACAGATTACAGCTGCCAGTCTATCAGATAATTCTGTAACAACTTCTGCTATTGCAAGCAATGCTGTGACAACAGCTAAGATTGCAGATGGTAATGTAACCTCTGCTAAACTTGGGTCAATAATTACTATTCAAGGATTAACAGTTGGTAAGGGTGGTAGCAGTATCGCAACTAACGGTGCTTTTGGTTTATCAGCATTATTTGCAAACACCGCAGGTACTGCTAATAATGCCTTTGGATATACAGCATTAGCCGCAAACACTACAGGCAATAACAACAATGCCTTTGGATATGCCACATTAACCTCAAACACCATAGGTACTAATAATAATGCCTTTGGATATACAGCATTAGCCGCAAACACTACA
>CAZYEM010000340.1:0-3878 GCA_964646395.1 uncultured Bacteroides sp. | reverse complement strand
AATAAGCCCCCCAGTAGCAGCGTCTGGGCCCGAGCAGGTCAGCAACCCCGTGAGCCAGCGCACGGGAGCTTGTCGGTTTCCCTAAAGCCTAAAGTACAAAGCCTAATCGAAGCCCTCTGCTGTTCACTTGAGCGAGAACATGACTAAGATAGAGGATGCGGTACCAAAGGGTCGGGTTGATCAGGCACGGGTTACAAAGGAGACCAAGATGAGCATTGCAATAGCAACAACCTTGGAAGAAAGGCTTCAGGATCTTGGCAACATCCCCGCGTCTCGCATTCGAACCAATCCTGCACCTGGGACGGCTACCATCGAGGATGTAACTTATTTAAGGGATACCGAACGACGACTCTACGAGCTTATCGATGGTACTTTGGTGGAGAAAAGCATGGGTTGGCAAGAATCATTGCTAGCGGGCATCTTGTTGCAGTGGTTAAACAACTATCTCGACTCGAACAGAATCGGTGTCGCGACAGGTGCCGATGGAATGACACGTCTTTTTGGGGATACCGTTCGCGGTCCGGATGTTGCGTTTGTTGCTTGGAACCGTTTGCCAGATGGGCGAATCCCTACGGCCCCGATCCCCGATCTAGTTCCCAATTTTGTCATTGAGGTTCTAAGCAGCAGCAATACTTACGCGGAGATGTCCCGTAAGCGTCGGGAGTATTTTTATGCAGGGGTTGAGTTGCTCTGGATGGTTGAGCATCGAACACGCACCGTGACGGTCTTTCGTACAGCCCAAGATGCTACAGTGTACAAGGAGGAAGCGATCCTCGATGGTGGGCAAGTACTTCCGGGGTGGAGAGTCGATCTGAACGAACTCTTTAGCCGACTTGATATGCCGAACGGTCGTTGAGATGCTCGTCGTGGTTAGAAACAAGGCGGGGACTGTCCCCGCGTTTTGTTAGGGCCCAAGCAGACTAAACACCCAAAAACGGGGGGACTCACCCTGGGTATTTCTCAAGTTTATTCTAAAATGTCGATCTGCTGCGAAGAAGCATGCGGTGCGGACACACCGACACTATTATGATTGCAGGATGGGAAAAAGGCGGACGATTTGGAGGTGTGGAATCAATGGCACGAAAATTTGGCAAATTGGGCATTTTGATAACTGCTTTTTTGTTTATGGACGCTGCGGTCTTACCGATGTTGATGGGAGGTAAGTTCAATGCTACGTTCTTCGCTGTAGCGATGGTCTTTCTGGTTATTGGTCTGGGGATTGGAAAGAAGAACATAGAATCTTGATTCTATGTTCCTACTGCGATTGATCACGGGCCGCAAGAATCAGATACGCAGCCAATTGGCAGCCATGCGCTGTCCCATTCACCCTAGTTGCAACAGATCTTTGTGTTTTATTAACTCACAGGCCGGCCCCAGAACTTCGGGAGTTCTGAGGCCAGCCCTAGTGAGAATCAACCTTCCAACCGGTCTTTAAATCGTCCTCGTCTTCCAGCGAACCTACGAAGCTTAATTCGCTTCGTTGGACTTGGCAGTCGGGCGTGCTCGCAGCGTGTATCATGGAGCTAATTCATTTCCGATTCCAAGACAATCGTAGGTTGTCTTGGTCCCGTCAGTTATCGAGTTATCGCGGCAGATCTGTAGCAAATCAACCCAGCGATCGTGGGAGACAGAGCTTGAAAACTCTCTCGCGATCGACTTCAAACCTGGAAATCTCAATGATTTGCATACCTCAATCCCTTTTTTGAGGGTTGAACGCCCCATCACAAAATGGCGGAAACCACTACCCTAGAATTGATTTCACCCCACCGCGCGGGGACTGTCCCCGAGTTTTTTCACGTGTCGTTGGTTCCCTGCTTTCGATACCACCAATCCGAATCCGGGCCATTTGCTCTTGGGGTGTATTTCGCAAAACGCTGGATATTCCCAATGGCCAATGCAATTTCTCCGTCAGATACGCAGTTGCATTCAGCCCAAGTTCTGACAATTTCAGGTGTTCCTAAGACTTTTACGCTCTGTTCCATCGCTATTCGACGGGCGACCCGGTCATCGGTTGCCATGATCCAGGAACGTGATTTTGCGATGGCTAGGCAAGCAGCTTCACCGTCATCGAGCTGCACGGCGAACTTCACATACAACTCGGCTTCGACGCTTCCTTCGATATCGCAGTAGCTTAGTAATTGACGTTCCATATAGCGGTTCATATCCACTTTTTGACGTACCAATTGTCCGCTTTGATCGTCATCCGGTTGGAGGACGTAGATCGATTCCTTGGCAACAACCTTTGGGACGAAAATCGAGAAACTGAGTTTGGTGGAGTTTTCGTGGAGGATATTGCCAGCCGCAATCAAGTTAAGCAGGCAACAAGCATCTATCGCAACGCTGCTCATTCTCAGCGACTCTCCTTCTGAGCAAGAAGCGACCTTTCAAAAGGCAGTTCAAGCTGTCTGGATACACCGCTGTCTTCTACGTACGTACTGGTTCGGCATTGCGAGACAATCTCTCGAACCATCAAGGGATCGCATCGCAAGAATCGGCCAAGCTGACCTTGGCTGATCTTCTCCTGCTCGAAGGCTTGGACGGCTAGATACTTGTATCGCTCGGGATAAGGATTGTCAGTGATCGGATGAGAGGGCAATTCCAACATCAATTGGGCTTGCTTTGGTGAAAGGCCAGACTCCTTGAGCGCTTGCCAAGTTCCCCGTGGCAGTAGCCCCAGTTGCTCGAGTCGTAGTCCCATTGCCTCTGCCGATACAAAGTAGAAGTGGCTCAGTCTACACAGGTCAGCGACCTGGAAATCGCCCGTGATTGAAACGATTTCATGGAACCGTTTACGCAACGAACTGCTTGGCATCAAGAAGCTCAATCCGAAGTTTTCCGCGAAGCGTTCATTGGGAGGTTTTCGCCCCGGAAAACTGAGATAGTCAATGCCCGGATCGTAGCGGTTAACGATCAAGTGGCCGTACTCGTGAACCAGAGATGCACGCCGCTTTTCCGGTGGGTGAGAGCGATTGATCAGGATGCAGCAACCGAGGTCCTGTGTGTAGGCATACATCCCGGCGATGTTTGAAGGTAAAGCCCAGTAAAAAATACGAAGTCCGACATCCCATTCCAGGATGGTGCGCAAGTTCGTGATCGGCTGGTCGCCGAGTCCGAGTCGCTGCCGCTCTTGAATGGAAGCCGACTCCGCCAATTCCGAAGGATCGACACGGTTATTCAGTTCAATCGTTGAGGGATAGTTGAACTGGAGCGGTGCATTCATGAGTTGCTCAAGCTCACGATAATCTTCCGCAAGTCGCTGAAGCTCATCGATTCCAGCCAGGAGTAGTTGTTCGTCCTTCTCCTTTAGTTTTCCCGCCACGGCTCGCAGGTGTGGTTGAAGATCGACGATCGGTTCACCTGAACGGACAAGTTCGTGGACCTTGCGACCCAGGTAGGTTGCAATTTTCGTTATTTCTTCAGCGCTAGCCTGCCGCTCGCCTTTCTCAATGGCGATGTAGGTTGGCCTGCTGCACTCGATATGGTCGGCAACTTCTTTTTGGGTCTTTGACCTCGCCTTGCGAGCCTCTGCAATGCGTAGCCCGAGGGTTCTTGGGTCGATCAGACTAAGCTCAGACATGACTCACTCCATGCATCGAGTTTGGTTCGGATCCATTGGTTTTCCATGCTGGAGTCTCTTTTTCGGAATGCTTGGGTGCAAGTTTGCTGCACATCCAAGTATCGATCGACCGCTTTACAAAGTCAACTCGCAAGCACTGTTTTCATTTGAAAGTGCAAAACGCATGCTGTTTGCACTTTTTGGAGGGGTTTCGAAATTGATTACCACTTTTGTCGAAAAAACGCCGGGACTGTCCCCGCGTTTTGCTCAAATCGGGCAGTCCATAAGCGTCCCAAATTCACCGCAAAGGCGCAAAGTTCGC
>CAZYEM010000339.1:0-3888 GCA_964646395.1 uncultured Bacteroides sp. | reverse complement strand
GAGTATGCATTTTCTCTATCAATAAAAATATTTATTTTGTTAAAACGAAAATCCAATTTTTAAAAAAACATTATCAATGATATTGAAATATTTACTTTCACCAGCAAATAGTATTTTTTTATAATTATTCATGCTTCCATAAACTTCATGAGTTGGAGGATATATTCCATCAACAATATTCTCCCAAGAATAATTTCCAGAAATATATGAGATTGCATTTAGACGGATTCCTAATTTAAAATAGATGATATAATTTATTTCCGATTTAATTCCAATTTCAGGATTTAGTATAATATGATTCGACAAAGAAAATAATTTTTTATTGCTATTCCCATTATACATACTCCTATATGCTTCATAAACCTCTCTCTCTTTATTTTGATATAAAATATTTGCACCTAAATATAAACTAGTATTATAATTTGTTTTAAATGATAATATTTTAAGTAGATTAATATGTGAATAATTGAGTAATACGTAAAATTCTTTATTCTGAAATGAAGCACTTCTTCCCCAATCTGTACTAATTGTTCGCTCGTTTTTAGTATTCAAATAAGATGTTTCCAATTTAAATTCGTGTTTTTTGTGTTTTAAGCCAATGCTTAAGCTAGGAAAAAATCGATTATTTACCATTAAACCATTGTCATACATCGAATTATTATCTGTAGTAAATCCATTTTCGTATTTGTCTGAGTTGTTTACGAATTTTGTAACACCTGATTGTACCCCTGTCAATATGTGGCTACCAATTTCAATGAAAATATTATTTTCTTTTGTATGTAAAATCTTATCAGTTTTTTTATTTATACTGTAATCAATGGATTTAACAGATTTAACAGATTTGTTTATAACAAAACTCATATTTAACGAAGATGTAATAATATTAAGGTCTTGATAAGTTTGTGTATATGTATCTCCACCCTTACCACTAATCAAGGATGAATATTTTAAATCAAGAGATAAGTTCATAAGAAAATTTTTGTTAAGTTTTATTTGTCTTCCAAATTCTAATCCTCCAAAAAAAATATACTGTGGGGTTTTTTGGGAGGATTTATTTTCAATACCATATTTCTCAATTACATTTCCATTTTTTGAATAAGTTGTTGACTGTTGGTTACTAATTATATATTTTGACAGAAATGCAATTTCAGTATTGAAACCAGCAAACCAATCTTTTTTTTCCCCAATAAAAACGAGGTATTTAATAGGTATTTTAAAATAATAATTTTCAAATTTTAATGACTTTTCTGAATCAATATTCATCCCATTTTCAATATAAGAAAATTCAGAATTTTTAACAAAAGAGTAATAAGCAAATCCAAATCCAACACTTATGATGGAAGATTTGATTTGCATTCCATAATCTTTAGTAATAGAAAAACTTAGAGATGGATGCTTATATTTTAAATCATCTCCAAAACTATTCGAGGGGGATTTGAATGTTAAAACTGGTGAAATTGTGAGTGAAGAAATAAAATGTTGTTTATCATTTATTGAATCTTTTTGAGCAAAACAAAGAAAACCACTTAGTAATAGATAAAGAGAAATAAATATATTTTTCATTTTTTGTAATTTAAATTACAGGAATTAAGATGTTTGCTGAGAATATTTTTGCTAATTTAATAGTTGATTTTCATCGAATTCTTTGAATAATAAATACAACTAAATTTGGTTTTATATTTTTCGATTTAAGTGTAAAAATAATAAAAATTGTATTCAAAAAAACCCAAATCAAAAAATAAACCATTAAATTCCACGTTTTTATTATTTTTGCTTAACATATTAATATTCTTTCCTATGAAAAAATTATTTTTCTTTATCAGTTTATTGTTACCATTTATCAGTTTTTCGCAAAGCGATACAATTGAAATTAATTCCAAAATAAGCGACATCTGTGTGTTTTACAAAGGTGCACAGGTTTCCAGAACTGCTGCAATAAATTTACCAAAAGGACAGCACCAGATTGTATTAATAAAATTGTCGTTTGAGCTTTCGGAACAAAGCATTCAGGTAAAAAATATTCCCAATGCACAAATACTTTCAGTAAAAACACAAGCTTCGAGTTTAAGCACTAAAGAGAAACAACCGATAAAAGATGTTCAAAAAAATATAGAAGAAAAAGAACAGAAAATTCGTATTTTGCTTGCAAAACAACAAGTTTACGAAAAAGAAAACCAAATACTTTGGGACAATCGTATGTTAGGAACTGACCAAAAAGGATTGTCGGTATTGCAATTAAAAGAAGCAGCCGATTTTTACCGCAGTCGTTTGAACGAAATTGCACAAGAAAATCTTCACATTCAAAAAGAGATAAAAGCAGAACAAGAAGGCATTCAAGAACTAAACAAAAAAATTAACGAATTAAAAGTTGAAATTGAAAAGCCTTATACTGAAATTTTAGTTACCATTGATTGCGATAAAGCAATTGTAAGCACTATCAATTTTAGTTATTTTGTGGCATCAGCAGGCTGGATTCCTTATTACGACTTTAGAGTGGATGAAGTTGCAGATCCGTTGGCAATTGTTTACAATGCCAATGTGTTTCAAAGTACAGGCGAAGATTGGAAAAATATAAAACTCAAACTATCGAATACAGATCCTTTGCTAAAAACATCGAAACCTGAATTGTATAGATGGTATTTGGAACAAAATAGAAAACAAACTGTTACCCGCGAAACCTTTAGTCTTACTGGAAGCGTCCTCAAAGGAAAAGTTATGGATAAAGAAACCAAAGAGCCAATACCTTTTGCTAATATCGCTATTGAACAAGGAGGAAAGATGTTTGGTGGAACTACAACAGATTTTGATGGAAATTACCTTATAAAACCGATACAGCCTGGTTATTATTCAATTAGATGCACTTATGTTGGTTATAAGCCATTGGAAATTAAAAATATTCAGATTAATAAAGACAAAATTACATTTCTAGATATTTCAATGGAACAAACAGTAACAACACTTGAAACTTTTACTGTAGTTGATTACAAAGTTCCATTGATTGACAGAGATCAAACATCAAGCGGCTCAACTTTTACAAGCGAAGATTTTAGAAGAATGCCAGGTAGAAGTGTAGAATCAGTTGTAGCAACAATGGGAGGTGTCTCAAATGAAAGAGAAAATTCTTCATTAACTACCACTAATTTTATTTCTAACGATTTGCAAAGAAATATCAACAATTTGGAGTATGTAATTGAGAGCCCATACAGTATTTTATCCGATGGAAAAGATTATGCCATTCGCATTAAAGAAACCAAGATGCCTGTAGATTACCATTATCTTGCTGTGCCAAAAATGGATGCAGACCCATTTTTAATGTGTAATTTAATCAACTGGCAAAACTTAAATCTTTTGGATGCCAAGTATAATATCTTTTTTAAAGGTACTTTTGTAGGCGAATCAATTTTAAATACCAACGAAGCCAGCGATACCCTAAAAATATCTCTAGGCAGAGATAAAAATCTATATATCAGCCGAACAGGAATTAAAGAAATCAATGATAAAAAGGTAAATGGTGACAATATTAAAGAAACTATCGGTTGGAATATTACAGTAAAAAATACAAAACCCTATCCTATTCACATTACTGTTGAAGATCAATATCCAATAACCGAAAGAAAATCGATAGACATTAAATTGAATGAAGCTATTGATGCAAAAGTGGAAGCACTAACAGGGAAGTTAAGTTGGGATTTAATTTTACAAGCGAATGAAAAGAAAGAATTGAAATTTAATTATTCAGTAAAATATCCGAAATATATTAGTATTAATGCGGATTAAGGTTTTGCAGCAACTAAAGTATAAATTTTAGCCTAATCCTAACTTATTGGTATTATTGCATTGAATACATATTTCTAATAATCAGAAAGACCATTTTACTTATAAAGCAAA
>CAZYEM010000338.1:0-3891 GCA_964646395.1 uncultured Bacteroides sp. | reverse complement strand
AGAATCTTCAAGTCAATAATGATAATTCGCAGCAGTTTCAGCAGGAATTGATTCAAGGAGGAGGTGAATTCATGCCTGGTATCTTTGCCAATGATACGTTTAATGATGCATCCTTCTCTGCTTTTTAGATGTTATCTGATGATTTACTGATAAAAAGCTTAAAGAATGAGCACAATCTACTACTAGACAGCCATGAATCAGTCCATTCACAGTACAACTCCCCAATTTGAGAAGAAAAAGGTGGCACGATTCCATCGCCTAGATAATGAACATATCTTGGCTATTGAATCCTTGTATAAGACACATCCCTTTCTGAAAGACCGCGTAGAAATTCATATGCCGTTTCATCGTGCGAAACCGACGTTCCAATCCGGTACGGTATGGATGTGGCCAAAGTTCGATAAGCGTCCTGTTGGTTATCTTATTTTTATGGATGGATTTGCACCGTGTATTTGGTATCCTGAGCGTCAAGAGGGAATGACCTTTCGTTGGTTGCTTCCCCCTACCTTTTGTCAGAAGGGTGCAACAGTGTGCCTTGCTAATATTCTTGCGGGTGAATCCTTATTACAAATCGAGGACATACTTGTATACCAAGGTAAGGATTTGTGGTCACAACAACCATTTTCGGAGCGTTGGTTATCATTGCTTACCTTTTGGAATTCACTTCCACCTGACCAGCCGCTTCTTGCTTTTCAGCCCCGTTTGGTTCAACCGATTGCTCTGAGCGATTGGCATCTCCATTACAATCCTGCGATTTATTGGATCATTCAGCCAGACCATATGAGACAGGCGCGTTGGTATTGGAAAGATGTGATCACGGTGCCAGATCATCGAGCGGTAGAGTTTATTGCACCCATTTTGAAGCGAAGCAAGGAAATGGCACAATTGCTCTGTGCCTACTGTGTTCCGTATGCGAAAATGATTCTTCCTGATACGTATTCTCTCTTGTCGCAAGAAGGGAATTCATTGGGAATGGCGTCTATCCCGACTCTTCAGGTGTCGCTTGAATTGCGTGGACTCTTTTCGGATAAAACAAATGGATGCTCCGTCCTTCGGACGGAGGGTATTCCTGTAGAAGTGGAATGGAATGATGCGTTTCAGAAGTATCAGGTTGTACGTGTCTTGCCACAGGAAACTCCCATTACGACAGAGGCATTCTTTCATCATGTACGTTCATAATATTTATAACTTCCATCCTAATAGAATGGCACGCCATACAAGAAAATCATCCCGACGAAAGAAACGTCGCTCTCGCGTCCGAGGCGCAGGGTATTCGACAGGTCCTATGGCGGTTCATCCTGGCGATTTAGTGTACAATTCGTATTCTGGACCCCAGACATCCTTCAGCCCCTTGAAAGATTGTACTGGAAATCCTATGTCACACCGATCAGGATGGATCCCTTCTGGTACTGATATGTCTGTGAGAGGTGGGTTACCCGGTATGCGTGGTGGAAAGCGTAGAAGAAAGCGAGGTGGCGCAGCGATGCCATTCATGGCAACGCCATTCATGGCAACGCCATTCATGGCAACGCTTGATTCATTTCAAGGTCGCCCCGTGAATGGTTCTATCACAGAACCACCCACTTCTTTTCCTGATCGAACAGGTGCGGGTATCCAACAGCCTGTCATCGCTGCTCCACATGGTGGTGTTATTCCTCCTGGCGCTCAAATGCCAGGCGTGTCTAGTCAAGTCGTTCCACCTATTCAGACGGGTGGGCGTTATGGATTCTTTCCAGGAATGGGTCCATTGAATCCCGCAAATGGTGTCGGTACGACACCAGGACCATTTGGTCGCATCCCTTGTGAAGCAGGCACCTATAATCCTTTGAATCCCAATCCTGATAACATTCAACGACTCACCACCGCACCTCTGACTCCACCCTATGTTACGATGCCACCCATGAATACCATGCGTGGTGGTGGCGCAAACATGGCAGGTTCCCCTGTAGATGGTGGTTCCAGTTATTCTGTTGCTAACTTTCCAACCGTTCAAGTGGGTGCGGCGGATTCCATGAGATACTACGCTCCTACTGCTGGATATAGTCATGCCTTTCAGACATTTAAGGCACCCAGCCCTGTCCCTGCACTCATGTTAAATACCCAATACGACGCTCGTGCCTTCAATCCAGCGTGTATTAAGACAGGTGGTTCTCGGAAGCGTCGTACACGTCGTACACATCGTATGCATCGCACTCGTGGTGGCGCCCCTGTCGCATTTGATGCGGGAAAGTTTGCCCCTGCTACCGTGTCGCAGGTAGATAGTCGTTATGATTTTGATGGTTCAAAACAGGGTCTACCTGTTAAGTTTGGTGGATCTCGTAAAAAGAAACATCATAAGCGTTCTCGTCGGACTCATCGCAAATAAATCATAAATCAATCATATATTAATATCATATCGTACAGTATATGACATGAGTACATTTCTTACCTTACCAAATGAACTATTACATATCATCAAACAATACCTATCCTATAAAGATCGCATCGCCTATCTGACTCTTTGTAAAAGCACCCGCTCCCCCATCGAACTCTTTGTACCCTTTCGTCTACGTATTCTTGATTTCCCCAGACGAAATGATAAAACCTATCAACTCTATTTTAATCCATTTTATTCCCCTACCGCAAGCCCTGTTCCTCATTCTTTTGTCGGAAATAATCATGTGAATATTATTATTTATGATAGTCCGACGTCGTATTATAATATTCGTATTTCAAAAGAATATGAACCACAAAAAACCATTGCCGACTATTTAAAGGAATACAAACCGCAATCCTATTATATTAATAAAATTACGAAATACATTTATCCGTAACGCGATCTTTTACGCGTATTACGTTTACTACGTAAAATACGTTCCTTGCCCGTTCCTGAATATTTGGGTCCAAGAATATACATTCCTGAGGAGCGAGGCAATAATCCCTTCGCCTTTAATGATGCGACCTTCGTAAATCCGATTGATTTTCCCGCCTTATATTTTCGTAATGCGATTTTATCCTCCGCCGTCGCAACATACCGCTTCCTCGTATTCATTCTACAATACCAAATTTAATTTAATCCATTCGGTAATCTTTTTATTATAGGTAAGCAACATGATATTTAATCCAGAAATCATACTATGCTGATTTTCAACTATTTCCTGCTGACGTATTAATAATAAGGAATTCAATATCACCTGGATAATCGTTTTATCATAAATGATAATAATATGCTCAAATACTTCATCAATATTAATTTTATGAGTCTCATCCACTAAAAATTCATCCATTAAAATTTTATCATTATTAAATTCTAATAAATTTTTATACATCTGGATCACATGAATCACAGTATTGGATTCACATGAACTATACGTCTTATACAGCGTCGATAACCCTTCCACACTCATCGACGAAATCAATTGATAAAGCTCCAAGGATAGGGGACTCTTCTTATTATTCGTAGGATGATACCATTTAATAAATCGTTTGATGACCGAATACAAAAAATAGAGATCGTCTTTTTTATCCGAATGATACCATCGTGTAATCGGCTGAATAAGATTGGGTGTTTGAAGATATAATATGTTTTCTTGGATATGTAACTTTGTTCCAATCGGACAGATACTCAGAAGCGCCAATTGAATCATTGACTGCAGTGGCTCCAATATCATATCCACTTTGTCTTTTGGCTTCGCAAACATGAAACTGTTATACAAATACTGAAACGATTGTGCGGGGTTAATCGTTACAATCGAATTCATATTATTACTAGAACATAATATTTCTTTAGGCAAACGGGTTATTTTCATATTTAAATAAAATAGTGATTAGATACTATGAAGCTTTCCATTCGTTTGCCATGTCATCAAGAGATTACGGTAGAAATAGATGATTGTCATACGATTGCTACCT
>CAZYEM010000337.1:0-3904 GCA_964646395.1 uncultured Bacteroides sp. | reverse complement strand
CTTGAAGGAAGTAAGGATTTTGCAAAATCTTTTATGAATAGGCATCTAATTCCTACGGCTAAATCCAAGACATTTATTAAAAGTCAGTTAAGGGATGCAATTGTTTATATCAATTCATCAAAACCACCTTATGTGCTCAAAGCAGATGGTTTAGCAGCTGGGAAAGGTGTTATTATTACAGAAAATCAAGGCGAAGCAGTCCAAGTTCTTAATTATATGCTTGCTGATGAAATGTTTGGTGAAGCTTCTACAAAAGTGGTTATAGAAGAATATTTGGATGGAATTGAACTTTCTGTTTTTGTAGCAACTGATGGAAAATCATATAAGATTCTGCCTGTAGCTAAAGATTACAAAAGGATAGGAGAGGGAGATAGTGGTCCTAATACCGGAGGAATGGGTTCTGTAAGTCATGTGCCATTTGCAGATGAAGTTTTTATGAATAAAGTTGAACAAAGGATTGTTATTCCGACAATTGAAGGTTTAAAACAGGAAAATATTCCTTATAAAGGTTTTATATTTATAGGTTTGATGAATGTTAAAGGGGATCCTTATGTAATTGAATATAATGTTCGTATGGGCGATCCTGAAACTGAATCAGTTTTTCCGCGAATAAAAGGTGATATTTTGGATTTATTTGAAGGGATTGCTAATGAAAATTTATCTGAAAAGATATTTGAGATAGATTCTAGATATACAGTTTGTATTGTAATGACAGCTAAAGGTTATCCGGATAGTTATGAAAAAGGAAAAACAATTAAAAATCTTGAAAAAGTAAAGGATAGTATTGTATTTCATGCAGGTACAAGGGAAGATGAAAACGGGAATTTTGTAACGAATGGTGGTAGGGTTCTCGCAATAACTTCTTTTGGTGAAACTATTGAAGATGCAAAAATGTTATCACTTAAAAATGCTGATATTATTGATTTTGAAGGAAAGTATTACAGAAAAGATATTAGTAATGATTTAATTAATAGATAAATATTGTTTTTGAAATGATTTATCTGATTCTTTCCATCCTTACATCCACAGCAATACTTGTTTTATTCAAAGTATTTGTAAAATATAAAATTCATATTTTACAATCTATTGTTGTAAATTACATTACGGCATCATCGTTAGGTTTTCTGTTTCAATGGAATTCCTTTACTTTTACTGAAATAATCCATCAGGATTGGTTACCTTACTCAATTGTAATTGGATGCATTTTTATTTTGACTTTTCAGATTTTTGCATTTTCTTCACAAACAGCTGGAGTTGCGATTACAGCTATTTCCAGTAAAATTTCTGTTGTTATACCCGTTTTTATAGGTGCCTTTTTATATGCTAATGAAACTTTGAGTTTGATGAAAATACTAGGATTGGTATTCGCAATTATTTCTTTCTTGTTGGTATTCAGTAATAATGCAAATATGAAGATAAATCCCCGGTTTATCTTTTTACCAATTATTCTTTTTTTAGCAAATGGGTTAAATGATTCTATGATGACGTTTGTTCAAAGAAAATTTGCTGGATTTAATACCATGTTATTTGTATCCTTTATATTTTTCTTTTCATTAATAATTGGAATAATCTGGTTGATTATTAATTATTTTGCATTAAAACAAAAAATCCATTATCGTAATATTATAGCAGGAATAATTTTAGGAATTTTTAATTTTTTGTCAACTTATTATTTCTTCAAAGGTGTTGAAATAGTGGAAAGTGCAGTTTTTTTCCCGATATTAAACACAGGTATAGTTTGTAGTTCTGCAATTATAGGTTATTTTGTTTTTAAAGAAAAGCTAAATAAAACAAATTGGATTGGAATATTAATTGCTATGGCTACCATTATTTTTATTGCTTTTGCCGATAAAATCTATTTAAATTAAAAGTAATGTTATTTGAAGATACATATAAGACAATAACTTCAAGATCTGAAGGAATCTATAAAGAAAAAGGCAGTAAGTTCATTGCTGTTGCAATCCCATTAAGTACTGAATCTGAAGTTAAAGATGCACTGGCAGGTTTACGTAAAGAATATTATGACGCACGGCATCATTGCTTTGCTTATATTCTTGGTTTTGATAAATCTGCTTATCGCGTAAATGATGACGGTGAACCATCAGGCACTGCAGGACGTCCAATTCACGGACAGCTTCTTTCTTATGATTTAACCAATGTTCTGGTTGTTGTAATTCGTTACTTCGGTGGAACCAAGTTAGGTGTAAGTGGATTAATAAATGCTTATAAAACAGCAACAAAAGAGGCTTTAGAGTCTGCAGATATTAGTACACGCATTGTACATGATGTTTATGAGATTTCTTTCGATTATTTACAAATGAATGATGTAATGAAATTACTTAAAGATGAAAGTTTAAATCAGTTTAATCAGCAATTTGAAACAACCTGCGTATTGCATTTTTCTGTTAGAAAGAATGATTCAGGACGAATTTACGATACTATAAGGAAAATAAATGGGTTAACAATTAGGTTTTTAAGAACAGAATAAATAGAATTGTTTTTATAAAATTAATAAAAACTTTAAACCTTTTGATAATTAAAGTCTCTAAACCTTTAAATTTAATAAAGTCATAAATTGAGCAATACCGATGATCTTGAAATATTAAAACAATTTCGCGATAAAAATTCGCAGAATTATGCTTTTAGCTTACTTGTTAATAAATATAAGCAACAAATTTATTTCCATATCCGACGAATTGTTATAAATCATGATGATGCAGATGATATAACTCAGAATACTTTTATCAAAATTTTTGAAAATTTACATAAATTCAGGGAGGATTCTAAACTTTATACATGGATTTATCGTATTGCAACCAATGAAGCACTTGGGCATTTAAAAAGTAAAAGAAATCGGTTTTTTCTACCTTTTGGAGATGTAGAGCAACAATTATCCAATTCATTACATACTTCAAAACTTTTTTCGGGCGACGAAATTCAGATGAAGTTACAGCAAGCTATTTTAAAATTGCCCGAAAAACAGCGTTTGGTTTTTAATATGCGCTATTATGATGAAATGAAATATGAGGATATGTCAGAAGTATTAGGGACTTCTGTAGGAGCACTAAAAGCATCCTATCATATTGCTGCAAAGAAAATTGAAGAAAGTGTAATTCAATAATTAAACTTTTTAAGTTGGGAGTTATCAAATAAACATAATTATCACAAATGAAAAATAGCAAAGACATATTGATTGAAATTGAAAAAATAGCACCAAATCTTTCTGATATAGAAAAAAAGAATGAGTTTGATACTCCTGTAGATTATTTCGATAATTTAAGTTTCAATATACAGAATAGAATTGCAAAACAATCTTCAAAAAATCAAAAGAGTATAAGTGTTTGGTATCAAAAACCTCATTTTGCAATTGCGGCTTCAATAATCGTAATTTTTGTAATTGCCTTTTTTTATATCAATAATTTCAGGCAAAAACAATTTGCTGAAAAGGAAGTAATTTACTGGGATGAGATTTTAAATGATATTACAATAATTGATAAAGTTGATGAATACCAATTG
The DNA here is from genome assembly GCA_964646395.1 of uncultured Bacteroides sp. Classification (GTDB taxonomy): domain Bacteria; phylum Bacteroidota; class Bacteroidia; order Bacteroidales; family JACABE01; genus JACABE01. Next base: position 388 of record CAZYEM010000337.1, on the reverse strand, counting down.
GTAGATGCTTATATCGAACAGACTACCATAGAACAGGACGTTTCAAAGAATACTTCTGAAATATTTACAGAAGCTGAAGAAATTGAAAACGAATTAGCTGATGATATTTTTACAGATATATAATAATAAGTTGAATTTAAATAAAATACTAACTTTTAATATTAATATTATGAATACAAATAAAATAATTAAATGGTCGGTAATCTTGTTGATAGTTACTTTACCTTTAGTAAATTATGCTCAAAGAGAGCAAAGAAAAGGAATGCTTAAAGAGAAAATTGAATCTCAGAAGATAGCATATATCACAAACAAATTGGCACTTACTTCGGCAGAAGCTCAACAATTTTGGCCAGTTTATAATGAGTTTAGTGATAAGAATGATGAACTT
>CAZYEM010000336.1:0-3932 GCA_964646395.1 uncultured Bacteroides sp. | reverse complement strand
GCCCAAAAAAATAAACAGTAATGGCAGATTTAGTAAGTGAGATAATTAGTCAAGGAGCGTTAGACCAATTAGAGTTGGCTAATGCTCAGTTGGAGTTAGCGGTTAAAAATGTTAACAATGTAGCAACAGCCGCAAAGGGTATTGTTATTGATTTTAAGGGGGCTGGGAATATTGGTGAGTTAAATGCAGCTATGGCAAAGCAAGCCGAGAATATCAACACTATTACTGAGGCTACAAAGAAATATGAGGCGGCAGTTGATAAGAAAGCAAAGGCGGCAGAACGATTAAGACAGGCACAAGAAAGATATGGGGATGCATATATTGCCCAGTTACAGAAAGAAGAAGATGCACTAAAAAAGAAAACGCTAAAAGAAGAAGAACTAAGGCGTAAACAAGAACGTTTTGGAGAAGAATATATTGCACAATTGCAAAAAGAAGCTGATGCGTTAGCTAAAAAAACAGCTAAGGAACAAAAAGAGATTGACAAATTAAACAACGCATACGAGCAATTAAAAAAACAATATAACGAAACGGCTAACGAGGCGAAAAAATTAGCTGCACAGTATGGTATAAACTCTACAGAGGCACAACAAGCCACAAAGGATGCTCAAGATATGGCTAAACAGCTAAAGGAAATTGAGGCATCTGTAGGGCAGCACCAGCGTAATGTAGGTGACTATGCACAGTCTACATTTGCACTATCGCAGGTTATACGTGAAGCCCCAGCATTTGCTAATAGTATTACTACTGGTTTGTCTGCCATATCAAACAACTTACCTATATTGTTTGATGAATTTAGTAGGTTACGTGAAACTGTAGGCAGCACTACTAAGGCTATAGGCATAATGTTTAAGTCAATATTTAGCTTTACTAATATCTTTATATTGGCGTTAACTGCATTTCAGTTATTTGGTAAAGAGTTATTTCAAGTAAGTAAAGCTACTCAAGCGGCTAACGATGCACTGAATAAGTATAATGAAAGCCTACAGCAAATAGCAATATCGACATCGGCATCTATTGCGCAACACTTAGCAGAATCACAAGCGTTATTAGCAACAGCTAGAAATGCAGATTTAGCAGGTAAAACAAAAGTAGATGCGGTTGAAAAGTTTAGGAAAGCCAATGAAGGGCTTTTTGATGACTACAACGATGAACAGTTAATGCTAGAAAATATAGAGGGTGTTATGCAAAGGCTTACTAAGGCTACTTATGCAAGATTTGCAGCAGAGGCATTTGGTAAAAAGTCTGTATTAGCAATGCAACAGAAATTTGCGATTACAACTGAAACGGTTGATGAAAAAGGTAGGGTACAAGCCAGCCCAATAGACAAGGCGGCTATGGATATAAAAAAAGCAGAAAAAAATCTAGAAAGAATAAAGGCATTAAATAAAGCAGAAAAAGCAAATGCAAAAGCATTCCAAGATGTAGACGAAACCGAAGGTATTGCAGCCGCAGAAAGCGCAGTTTTTAGGGCTAAAAAGGCATACAAAGAATTAGAAAACCAAATAGCAGATTCAGAACGTGCAGTTAAAAAGTTTGGGGAACAACAGCAAAAAGCAATACAAGAGTTGCAAGGATTAATGCCACAAGGAGATACCGACAACCTACAGAAACTAAAAGCGGAACTATCGGTACGTAAAAGTATTATTGAAACAATGCAACTTGCAAAAGGAATTACAGTAGATACAAAAGCAAGTGAAGTGGATAAACTTATTTCACAAGACCCTGAATTTGGCAAAAAGCTAAAAGAACAAATGGATGGGATTAAACAACTAGAAGACCTTATTGATAAACTAGAAGGAAAGGGTAAAAAAGGCAGCGCAGGTAAAAAAGCAGCAAAAGACACTACAGCAAAATCCGAAAGCGATTTGCTACGCACCGAATATGAACTAAACAAACAGCGCACCGAGCAAAATGCAGCAATGTTGAAAGAGATTGCAGACAATGACAAAAATTCACTTAATCAGCGATTAGATGCTTACATGGAATATCAGTCGGAGTTATTTCAGGCGGCAGTAATAGAGCGTGATTATATTGTAAAGCAAGAACAAGCGAAACAAGCCGAGATAACAGAAAAACTAAAGACAGCTAAGGGGCAAGAGATTGAGAACCTTAATGACCAACTAATTGCGTCTAATCTACGTATTACAATGGCGGCAGAAAAGACCGCAGGTGAATTTATAGATATTGAAAAGAAACAAGCGGAAGGTAGGCTAAACATAATTAAAAGTGCAAATGATGAATATATAACCAATCAAGAGCAACTTAATCAGCAACTAAAGCAAACAGAAATAGCGCAATATTTAGTAGAAGAAAAGCTACTACTAAATGCGTTAAACAATAAAGAAATATCAAGGCGTGAGTATAACAAACGTTTAGCAGAGCTACAGAAAAAACAACAAATTGCATTTCTACAAAATGAAATAGAATTTGATGAAAAAATACTTGCTAATCAATCACTAACAGCAGAAAAAAGACTACAGTATGAGGATAAGTTAAACAAGGATAAAGAGGCTTTATTTAAGGCTCAAAAAGGCGTAGCTACTCCAAATAAACAAGGGTTTAGACTAACTGATAGTCTTGCACGTATGTTAGTTCCCGAAGGATTAGAGAATGAGGAACAATATTTACAAGAGTTTTATGACAGAACTGTATCGCTTGCTAATCAAGCGGCAGACGCAATAATAGCGGCTAAAAATAGGCAATATCAGGCAGAACTAGACCAACTAGATAAACAAGCGCAAGCGGTACAGCAAAACTATGAACAACAATCACAGTTTATTAGTGCAACTGTAAAAGATGAAAATGAAAGATATAACCAACAGCAAAAGTTATTAGCACAAACGCAAGCGCAACAAGCAGGTATTGAAGATAAAAAGCGTGAGGTGGCAAGTAGGCAAGCGGCAGCACAAAAAACGGCAAGCATGGCAGCTATTATACAAAATACAGCAGTTGCAATAACTGGTGCATTAAAATACGGAGTAGCAGCACCACCAATAATAGCACTGATAACGGCAGCAGGGGCGGTACAATTAGCGGCAGCAGCTAATACACCTATCCCAGCGTATAAAGAAGGTACAACATATCACAAAGGCGGTAAATTCATAGCTGGTGATGGTGGTGAAAAGGAGTTGATTATTGCACCTAATAAAACTCCTTATTGGTCAAATAGTATTTCGACCTTGTATGATGAGGCGGAAGGAACTAAGGTAATACCAAAATCAGCGATGCAATATGCAATGGCTAACACTACTAGCAACGTAGGTAATCTTTCAGCCGCATACGATGCCCGTAACAGTGCGATAATTGCAGAAACGATAGGTAGTATAGTAAGTAGGGAATTTGACAAGACAGGGCGTAAATTAGCAACCGTAATAGTCAACAGCCAACCGAAACAACATCAGACCGAAAGTGTAGCAGATGAATTGCGTAAAATGAGAAACCTACAAGGACTATAACAAATGTATAACGATAGATTTAGAATATCATTAAGGGCGGCAAACGGCAACTATTATAGTGCAGTACAGGCAACTGATAACACATGGACTGTAACTAACGGTGTTAGTGCTGCATATATAAAATACTTGCCTAAAGGTTGGGATGAAACAGATATAACGTGGGAACGTAACATGACCTATTATGGTGTATTTCGTTCACAAACGCAAAAGTTCCAATTTAGCGAAGATGCAAGAGCTATATTATTGTCTATACTTGCTGATAAAGGTGTTAACGGTTATTGCCGAATGACCATTGACATATACAACGAAAGTACATTACTATTTGAAACATTCTACACATCGCAAATTGATTTGTCGGGGGCTAAGGATAGTAAGCGCACTCAATTAATGGTAGTAGCCACTTTGGATAGTGAACTATATGAACTGCTAAAATCTAAAGCACAAAGCGAGTTTAATATACCTTTTTGGGTGTAT
>CAZYEM010000335.1:0-3936 GCA_964646395.1 uncultured Bacteroides sp. | reverse complement strand
CTTTAATCAAATCTTTTGCTTCTCTATATGCCAAAATATCTTCGCACCATATTTTATGGTTTTTCGTACAAATAAGTGTAGCTCCTGATTTTAATGTAATTTTTACCCAACCTTTTTTTCTTGACATTTCCGAACGACCAATAATCGGTTTTAATTCTATTGTATTTAAATCGTGATTAAACGAATGTACAAATTTTACCGATACGGTATTATTAACTATGTCAGATATTTTTACCAATCCATTTTCAGTAGAAATTAAAGTATCTGCAGATAAACAACGTTCTTCGTCAGTTTTAGGGATAAAACTTGGAAAGTTACCTTTAGCCATACCAGCTAACTGAGTTGACATTGGCGGTTCATATTTGTGAATATTTAATAAATCAGAAACGTCATCATCTTCGTTAACAATTAAAGGAATAGTTTCTAATGCTACACCTAATTCTTTTAAACGGTTTTCCACTGCGCTGTATAATACAGTTATAGGTAATAGTAATCCTTGTGAAATCTGTTTACGCAAGCGCACAGTTCTTAATCGTTCACCTTTAATACCATTGTATTCTCTAGGTTCTTTGCCTTCGCTGGTAAGGAATGGAGCAAGCTCAGTAGGGATCCAACTATCGATCTCAAAATAAGTTGCTAATTGACCAACAGTAAACTCGCCTTTTTTTACTACTACTTTCCATCCACCAATAACCGCAGTTTCAATTAAATCTGCGCCATCAATCGGTTCTAATGCATCAATTTTTCTAACAGTTGCTAATTTTCTCATAATATAATTTCCTAGTCTAATCTCGAACGCCAATTTATGTTTAAATCTGAACCCAATACTTCTTTAATAGTTTCGACAAATGCTTTTGCTGCTGCTTCATGAACTGATATGCTTTGAGTCGGTTGTCTTCCAGGCATCCAGATACTATATCCGCCACCATATTCGCTACCGCCAATACCCATTTTTTTAAGGTATGAAACCAGTGGTCCACGCGCAGGTCTAATTAACACCCATGCAAAACCAACGCAATCCCTTTCTCCGATTTCCATAAATTTCTCTTTTCCTGCAATTTCAGCATTTATAAAAGCGGTCTCTACTGCAGTTTCAATTAATTTTTTATCCATAATTACTCCAAGTTTTTAAATATAATATATTATACCGCGAATAAATATAAAAGTCAAGCACTTTATAATTTTATAAATACTTTTTTTAACAATAAAAAATGCTAGTCGCGGAACGTCAATTCCCACTAGCTCTAATGCTTAAGAGGAGCATCAGTATGAATACTTATATTCAATTAATTTCAGAACTATCAATCCAATCTCGCGGTCCAAACAAATATCTTAATTGGTATCTTTCTATCATAGAAAAATCTAAAAATAGAATTTTAGAAGGTTATACCGAAAAACATCACATTGTCCCCGATTGTTTTTATGTTAATAGAAAAAGAAAAGGTCTAAAAGGATTTTTAAAAGGAGAAAGTAATCATAAAAATAATTTTGTTATATTAAAACCAGAAGAACATTTAATAATGCATTTATTATTAACAAAAATGTTTAATACAGATTTTTTAAGTTATAATTCTATAATAACCGCTGCACATTTATTATACACGTTAAACGATAAGAAAATAAATAACAAACAATATTCTTGGTTAAAAAATAAAAATTCAATTATGTTATCAGAAAGAAACAATAAAAGAATTTTAGAAAAAACCCATTTGTTTACAGATAGCAAGTTTCAATCACAGAGATCTAAAGCTAAAATTGAAAATGGAACTTTCCATTTGTTAAGCGGGGATATACAAAGAAAATCTAATAAAAGATTAGCTGAATCTGGGTTACATAATTTTCAATCTGAAAAAAATAAAAAAGCTGTAGCAGAAAGAAATAAATTAAATAATAAATTAAAATCTTCTAGACCGCTATATTTGGAAATAAAAGAATTATGTAAACAATTGGGAGTTAAACAACCTCAAGGTTTAAATTTAAAATCTGATGAGTTTTTATTAGAATTTAAATCCCAATTGAGTTAGCACTTTATTTTAAATAATTTAAAATTTCTTCGCCATATTTTAAATAAAAATTATATCCACCAAACGCAGAAAACGACAACAACGCTGTCCAGAATAAAAAATCTCCATATGCCCAAAAAAATCTACGAAATTTATAATGTATCACGTGACATATATATCCAACAGATACAGCAATAGAAATTATTACAACACTAGCAAAAAAGCACATTGAAAAATCTGCTATAAATTTCATAATCAACCTTTGTATATTCGTGTAAAATCAAATCTTCGTTTTGCTGGACTTATTAATTTAAATCCGCGTTTTTTACGTTTAATGTTAAATTTTCGTAATGGGATCGTGTTATAGTAATGATAGAAATTAGGATCAAAATCTCCGCGCATGGTATAAATTCGTTCCCAAATTTGATGACCTAACCACCAGCATCTACCGATTAGGTTTTCAATTTTTCTAATTTTATCTTTTTTCATTTACCAAAATTTCGCCTTTTTAAATGCATTACCAATTTCTTTTCCTGTATGATTAAATGCATCTTGAGTTGCTTGAGCTGCTTCGCGTGCTAGTCTTTCTGATTCCTCTGCTGCACGTTGTGCTTCTTGAGCAACGCGATTTGCTTCATCCTGTGCACGTCTAGCTGCGTCTTCAGCTGCTTGAGCTGCTTCGCGTGCCAATCGTTCAGTTTCTTTAGCAGTTTCCTCTGCTGCACGTTGCGCGTTTTCAGCTGCTGTTCTTGCTGCATCTTCAGCTGCTTGAGCTGCCTCACGTGCTAATCTTTCTGTTTCATCTGCCACATCAATAACAGGGGTGATATCTACTGAAACGCTACCACCAAGATCAACGCCAACCAATAATTCTAATTCACCCTCAACTCCGACCTCGATAACATTATCTTTAAACGTTGCACCACCACCAATTTCTGCTCCTGCTTGAACGCCAATACTTACACCAGCAGTTCCCTCTGCTGTAACGCCATTACTAGAAACAGTTACGCTAGATTCAACTCCGGTACTTGCTCCAACTGATGCCCCAGCTGTTCCTTCTACTCCATGTAATCCAACTGAACCTTCAACTTCAACGCCAGCATGAGCCTCTGCATATACTCCTGTATGCGCATCAACAACAACATCATCATTACCTACCGATACATCAACGCCAGCCTCAACTGTTGCTTCAACTCCTGCTGATGCTTCAACAACTACATCTGTTCCAGTCCAACTAACATTAACTTCTGCTCCTGCATCAATTTCTACTGATGCAGCAGATTCTTCTGTGACGATAACATCTCCGATTGTTGTTGATTCTGATTGACTTACTTCTGCACCAATTTCAACAGATGCCTCTGCGCTTGCTGATGTATCGGTTACTTGTATTTCCGCTGTAGTATCTACTTTTGTTTTTGTTGCCATTTGTGACTCCTAAATTATTTTGGTGTTTGTTTATCCAAACACGGCTTTATCCTTAAATAAATTTTTCTATGTTCTTCATAGATTGCTGATGCTAAAGTTGCTTTCGCTGGATCTAATGTATATTCTAAAGGAACAGTTTTATGTGCTGCTAGGTATTCTTTTTCTTTAGTTGTAGTGCATGCATCCATTTTTTCTTGCCAAACTTTTGCCCATGGTTTAGGTTTTTGAACTTGAGTGCAAGATTTTTCCGGCTGTTTAACTGGAACAGGTGGTTTATCTTTAGCTAAAACCATTCCAGGAATCAATAACAATAATAATATTTTTTTCATCGTACTGCACCCATATTTATAAGTTGATTATCCTTTTTCATATTCAGTCATTACTCTATCAACATAAACTATAGTTTCTGGATAAGGCGGAATTTTATAATTATGCCGCTGAACTGCGTGTTCGCCTGCATTATATCCAGCAACTGCCAATTTTTTATCTTTAAATGTATCCATTAAAA
>CAZYEM010000334.1:0-3953 GCA_964646395.1 uncultured Bacteroides sp. | reverse complement strand
GTGTAATTCGTTTAATTCGATGATAATAAACATTTATTTGCGGATTTAAGGTAATTCTTCGGAAGCAATTTCTTCGTTAAAATCAGATTGCATAAGCATATTCGGTGAAATTTGTTTATTGTTTTTAGCACCCAATATTTTTAATCTTTCCACTTTACCGATAAGATTGCCACTACCCGAAAAAAGTTTTTTACTTGCTTCGCTATAAGTCTTTTGGACAGTATCCAACTGAGTTCCCAATCTTTTTACATCTTCCATCAACCCAACAAATTTGTCGTATAATTTTCCACCTTCATTGGCAATTTCAATAGCATTCTGGGTTTGTTTTTCCCGTTTCCATATTGATTCAATGGTTTTTAAAGTTGCTATTAATGTTGATGGACTGACAATTACGATACGACGATCCCATGCATAATTAAACAATTCAATATCTTGCTGTATTGCAATACTAAATGAAGATTCGATGGGTAAAAACATCAATACAAAATCAGGAGTGTTTAATGCAGCAGAAGAAGAATAATTCTTATCACTCAATCCTTTAATGTGATTTTTGAGGGAATCTACATGCAATCGGGCAAACTTGTCCTTTTCTTCCGCTGAATCAGCATTTATATATTGTTCATAGGCAATCAGCGATACTTTCGAGTCGATAATGATATGCTTATTTTCGGGCAACTTTATCACAACATCAGGTCTTATTATCTCATTTTCATCATTTCTGGCAGTAAATTGTATTTCATACTCCTCTCCTTTTATCAAACCGGAACGTTCAAGAATTCTTTCGAGAACCAACTCACCCCAATTCCCTTGTTTTTTATTATCCCCTTTCAATGCTTTTGTCAGATTATTAGCTTCTTCACTTATTTTACTGTTGAGTTCAAATAATTTCTTAACCTCTTCCCTTAGGCTTACATTATCTCTCACACCCTGAATATGTGTGTCATGTACTTTTTGCTCAAATGATTGTATTTTCTCTTTTAATGGATTTAAAATTTCAGAAATATTCTTTTGATTGGTTGAAGTAAATTCCTGTGAATTCTCTTTAAGTATTTTGTGAGCTATATTTTCAAATTCAGTTGTGAATTTCTTTTGTAAATCCTCCATTTCCGCTTTTTGAGAAGTTAGCTTTTCCAGCATATTTCTATATTCGGTTTCCGTTTTTACAAGCTGTTTACCTAAATTTTCCGATTTCAGCTTTTCATCAGAAAGCAATTGAGTTAAACCTGAACGTTCTTTTTCGTAAAACCCAATCTTTTCTAAATTAGCCTGTTTTGTAAATTCTAATTCGGATTGCATTACTTTAATTAATGATTCCTTTTCGTTAAGCATGCGATTTAAATCATTTACAGATTTATTACCTTTAAAATAAACCAAACCCAAAACCAGCACAAAACCAGCAATTAATAATACCAAAACTCCTGATATTTCCATAATATTACAATAATTTGAAAATTGATAATGATTTACAAATATAACGGAATTTGTTGTTACATTTTTTAATAAGTTGAGTTTTTTGGAATAAAATAATTATATTTGTTGTTTATTATAAATGAATAATATTAATAATACCTACATGAAGAAATTCTTCCTATTAACTATACTGCTTTATAGTTTTAACATTCTTTGTTCTCAAACTTCAAATCCTGCTTTATCGCCTGTATATGATGATAATATAGTTCCAAAAATATATATTTCATTACATCCCGATTCACTTGCAGATATATATGCAAATGTAAATTCGGAAATCGAATACAGATCAACTTTTATTTATAGCAGCCCCGTTTTAAATGATACGCTTAATAATGTTGGTTTTAGCCTGAGGGGAAATACTTCATTGCAATCAGAAAAGAAATCTTTCAGTTTATCTTTTAATTCTTTTAATAATGGAAGGGATTTTCATGGTATTGAAAAAATGAACCTGAATGGCGAACATAACGATCCATCTATCATTCGCTCCAAACTTTGCTGGGATTTACTGCGAAATTTTAACCTGCCATCGGCAAGATCTAACCACGTTGAGGTATATATTAATGGATCTTATTATGGTTTGTATATCAATGTGGAACATATTGATGAGAAATTTATCAAGAAGCGTTTTGCTAATGATAATGGTAATCTTTATAAATGTCTTTATCCTGCTGATTTGGCTTATTTGGGAAGCGATCCTAATCTTTATAAACTATCTTCGAATGGAAAAAGAGTTTATGAATTGAAAACCAATGAAACTTTAGATGATTATACGGATCTGGCTAATTTTATAAGAGTAATAAATAAAGTTGCAACAGCAGATTTACATTTACATCTGGATTCAGTTTTTAACACCAATTCATTTATTAAAACCCTATGTCTCGATGTTTTAACCGGAAATTGGGATGGATATGCCTATAATAAAAACAATTATTATCTCTATCATAATATTTCAACCGGAAAATTTGAATATATACCTTATGATCTTGACAATACTTATGGTATTGATTGGTTTAACATTAACTGGACAACCCGGAATATTTACAGTTGGTATAAAACATCTGAAAGCAGACCTTTGGCTTCCAAAATATTACAAAATCAGGAATATCGTAAAAGATTTACTTTTTACATGAAACAACTTATCGCAAATCAATTTAACACAACTACATTTTTTTCACGTATAGATCAATTAAAGAGCATGATACAAGCATCTGTATTTGGAGATACTTACCGAACTCTTGATTATAACTGGACAATTGCAGATTTCATCAATTCTTATACTAAAGCACTTGGGGCTCATGTAAAATATGGATTAAAACCATATATAACTGCAAGAATCAGCAGCGCCAATACTCAACTTGAAAATACAAATACAAAACCTATAATTTCTGAATTATACAACCAGAATATTCGTATTAATCATGATGTTATTATTAATGCAAAGGTTGAAGACGAAACTACAAATCCTGTTGTAATGGTTAATTACAGGATTAATTCAGGTAATTATATTTCAGCTCAACTTTTTGATGATGGCTTGCACAATGATAAACTTGCAGGTGATAAAACTTATGGTATTTTGTTACCTTCATTATCGTCCACAGCAATAATTTATTATAATATTCAAGCCACAGATTCAAATTCTCAGACTTCAACAGAACCAATTTCAGGTAATTACCAAATAAATATTATACCACAAGCTCCTGAATTATTTATTAATGAATTTATGGCAAGTAATAGTACAGGATTTATAGATAATTTTGGTGAATTTGACGACTGGATAGAATTGTTTAATAAAGGCAATACAGCTGTTTATCTTGGCGATAAGTATCTGTCAGATAATTTCTCAACTCCTGCCAAATGGAAAATGCCTGATATTTTTATTCAACCAAACGAGTTTCTTGTTTTTTTTGCAGATAATTCATCTGTTCAAGGTAATATGCACACAAATTTTAAATTGGATGCTTCAAAAGAAGAAATTGGAATTTTTGATAGCGACACAAATTTTAATTTACCCATTGATACAATATCTTATACAAATCAATTTTCAGATATTTCCTATGGCCGATTTCCAGATGGAAGTCCAAACTGGTTTTTAATGAATAATGCAACACCTTCTCTTTCTAATATTTATACAGGTGTCAACAAATTATATATTGCTCAAAATATTGCCATTTATCCAAATCCAGCTTCTCAGTTCATTAATATTCATACAAATACCAATGAAATAAAAATTTCAAAAATATTAATTTACAATATTTTTGGTCAGAAAGTAGAACATATTGATAATATCAATGATAAATCCTATCAATATACAATTGACAAAAACAAATTGATAAAAGGGATGTACATCCTAAAAGTTGAATTATCAGGAAAATCTGCGAAAAAGGAAATTTGTTCAAAAATTATTATCAATTAATTATCAGCAAAATGTGAAACCTTTTTTTTACATTAATTGCTTTGTTTTACTTATTTAATAGCATTATAAG
>CAZYEM010000333.1:0-3958 GCA_964646395.1 uncultured Bacteroides sp. | reverse complement strand
GAATCTTTAATAACCGAAAGTTTAAAATCGTCCCACTCCATGATATTCATCCATTCGAAAATATTTTCATTATGATTTATTGCTTTTTTCTCATCTCTGAAATTTTGAGATATTAAATTTAGTTTGTCCTGAAAATCTTTGTTTTCCTGCAATCGGATATTAATGGCATCAAACATTTTTTCGGCTATCGAAATATTTTGATGTTGTTGCCATGCTTTATGCAAAAGTGTTGCATTTTCAGGAAAATACTGATTGAGTAAGCGGAGTTTCTGATAATAAACTGCCAGTTTCGAAATATCGGTAAGTGTGGTATCTTTCTGAAGTAAAGCATAATCTTTTTCGCTGTTTTTCTGAAAGTAGCGATCATTATAGTCCACAGCACCAGGATCGTTGAAAAGGTGTAATTTGATGGCAAAGAAAGAAGTGGTTAACACAAAACCAATGACTGCAAAAAGCAAAACTATGGTTAGGATTGTGATACGTAAAGCCTTGTTATTTTTAAGTTTATTAAGCATATTTCATTGAAAAAGTAAGCAAAAATACAATTTTTAATGATAGTAAAGAAAGGAATTTGAAAAAAAGCTAAAGAGAAGTTATACACAGCTTTAATTATAGTATAATAAATGTAATTTGTTGATTTATAGTTTCAAAAATTTATTAAAAAAGGAATGAAGTGATTTTTTTGATTATTAGATTTTTCAAAAACGATATTTATTATTTAGAACCGATATAATAATTGATTTTTGAATTAACTGAAAAATGAAAACACAAAAAGAAGTTGAATTATTTATTTTTCAATATGAACCTTATTTAGTGATTAATAAAAAGGATTAATGGTAAGATTAGTGTCTTTATAAATCAATTTGAAATTAAGATAATTGTTTTATATCTGTATGTTACCGTTTTATTTAGAAAGCTATTCTTTATTATTTAATAACAATTTTTTCTGTTGCTATTATTTTTTCACTATTTAAAAATATAGAAAAATATATTCCTTTTTCAAAATGACTTAAATCTATAGTTTGATTAATTTCTGTTATTGCAATATTTATTATTTCCTTACCCATTACAGAATAGATTTTTAAAAATGACTTTTTTAACATATTGATATTGTAATTAATATAAATTTTTCCTGATGTTGGATTTGGATATATAATTACTTCATTTCTGTTGTGGATTTCTTTTACAGATGTATTACAAATAACTTGATTTAATCGTTTCCAGATTTCATTATTCAAAGTAAAAGGTACTTCACCAGTACCTGGCATATCTCCCATTCTTATAAATACCAGATTTTGTGAAGGAACTACATTTATTATCTGTCCGTTTTTACCTAAAGCAGCTATCATGTCTGCAGGACCATCAGGGCAAATAGAAAATGGAAAAACAATTTGAGTTTCAGGAACCATACAACTTTGTTTACCATTTAGCCACCATAAATAACCATAAGACAAATTAAAATTCTGGGAAGTATTTGTCATCTGATAAAAATAATTTGTATCGCTTAAAATTTGAATTCCACCCCATTTCCCCTTATTTAAAATAAGTAATCCAAAACGAGCCATACTTCTGGGAGTTGTAATTAATACGTTATCGTAATCTAAAGGGAAAAAACCTCCATTCATTCCAATTGGATTGCGAAGTTTATTAATATATAAAGTATTCAGAAATTGACCTGTTGCATTTTGTAATACTTTATCAAGCAATGTATAAGGAGCATTGTGATAAGCCCAACGAGTACCTGCATCTGCTTTGTAAATCAAACAACTATCTAATGTACAATGGTTATCTGTTACCTCATCATCAAGTCCGGAAGTCATTGTTAGTTGATGTCGAATTGTGATTTTCTTTTCCTGCTCAGTAATGCAATTCGTCCATCCAATTCCTAAATATTTTGAAGAAGTATCGGAAATTGAAAGTTTACCTTCCTGTTGAGCAATTCCAACCAATAATGAAGTTACTGTCTTTGCTGCTGAAGCCCAATACCATAAGCTGTCTCTATCAAAATTATCAAAATATTTTTCAAAAACAATTTTCCCATCTTTTAATACTATAAATGATTTGGAATTAATGCTATCCAGATAATTATATAAGTTATTGATTTCGGAAGTACACCAACCCATTGATGTTGCTGATAATGTATCCCAATCCGAACTTCCGTTTGGAGGGAAATATAAATTTTGTGCTTCTGTTTTTATATTTATAAATAAAAAAAAGAGTGTTATATAATAAATTTTCTTCATAAAACTATAATGTGTTGAAATATCGAATATTATTTTTTTCAGATTTATTGTAACAAAAGTAAAGATTTTTAATTATTAATTCTATTTATTTGATAAAAAAGGAATAAGTGTCAAAAGTAGTTTGTAATTATCAGAATATCAAATGATCAATATTTTTAACAAATTTATTAACAAAATAAGCTAAAATTTATTTGGCAGACATATAAAAATGATTGTATATTTGCGTATTCAAATACCGAAATACATATAATAAAATTGAGTAGAATAATAAACATATCAGAAGCCGCATCAATAGCAATATACACTGTAGTTGCAATTGCAAAGAGTAAAGAGAAACTTAATGCAACTGAGTTAGCAATTTCTACCAATGTGTCGCGAAATCATTTGGCAAAGGTGATGCAACAATTAACCAAATATGGTTATTTAATTTCAGACAGAGGACCAAAGGGTGGTTTTGTTCTAAATAAGTTGCCTGATGAAATCTGTTTATTGGATTTGTTTGAATTAGTTGAAGGTAGTATTGAAGATATTAGTTGTATGGGAGATTGTGCTATATGTCCATTTAAAGATTGTGTTTTCGGTGGATTGGCAAGTAAGTTGACAAACGAATTTAAAAATTATTTAAAAAATACAAAAATTTCTGATTTAATTTAATACAAAGAAAAATGAAGAGAACAATCATAAAAATAGATGAAGATTTATGCAATGGATGTGGACAATGCGTAACAGGTTGTCACGAAGGTGCTTTGCAAATGATTGACGGTAAAGCTCGTATGATAAGCGATTTGTTTTGCGATGGTTTGGGAGCCTGCATTGGAGAATGTCCGGTTGGAGCTATTGAACTTGAAGAGCGTGAAGCAGAACCTTATGATGAAATTGCTGTAATGGAACGTATTTCGCCAAAAGGAGCTGCTACAGTTCTGGCACATTTAAAACATCTGAAAGATCATAACGAAATGGTTTATTTCAATCAGGGAGTAGATTTTATTAAATTGAATAAGTTAAACATTGATTTATCAACATTAACAAATAATAATATGAGTATAGAACACAAACATCAGGGTTGCGGATGTCCGGGATCTCAGGAAATGGATTTCAGTAAACCGGCACAAGCTTGTGCTACAGTTTCAACAAACGAAGGAGTTCCTTCAGAATTACGTCAATGGCCTGTGCAATTGCACTTATTAAATCCAATGGCAGGATATTTCAAAAATGCAGATGTAGTTTTAGCAGCTGATTGTGTGGCTTTTTCATTCGGAAATTTCCACAATCACTTTCTGAAAGGAAAATCATTAGCTATTGCTTGTCCTAAACTGGATTCAAATAAAGAAAGTTATATAGAAAAGTTATCAGCAATGATTGATGAATCGAAAATAAACACCTTAACAGTTATCATTATGGAAGTTCCATGTTGTGGTGGTTTATTGCAAATTGCAAAAATGGCTGTTGACGCATCAGCAAGAAAAATACCTGTAAAACAGATAGTTGTTGGGATTCAGGGAGATATAGTTTCTGAAGAATGGGTTTAAACAGTTTTTTAAGTTCGTAAAGTTTATAAAGTAAAAAGTTAAAACTTTAATTTCTTAAAATATGATATTGAAATTAAAGTAAATCAATAAAATAAAAAAATCAATTAAAAAAAATTAAAAAATGAGTATGTTTTGTTATAAATGCAAGGAAGCGGCAAAAGGAATCGGATGCACAGGATTAAAAGG
>CAZYEM010000332.1:0-3962 GCA_964646395.1 uncultured Bacteroides sp. | reverse complement strand
AGGAGAGGCTGGGTGAGGTCGGTTATGTTTTGTAGTGCAAATACTTTGAGGTCGATCCTTGCTTCGTAGCGAATGACGACCCCATCCCCAATTCCTTCCTTCCGATTTTATCGGAACAGTTTCTAAAATGGGAAAGGAGATTTACATTAATTGCTTTTGTGGATAATTACTTGTATTTATTTTGGGAATAATCATCGCATCAAATTAGCTAATATACAACGAACTAAATCCTTTTCTTTTAAATGTAACTGTGTGAAATTGTTTCAATTTAGTTCAGATACAAATTAATGGTAAACCAACAGAATCAAACTGTTTTTGAATTCTCAATCTTTATCTTAAGAAATCTATTTTTCCTTATTAACCATGGTATGTATGTAAAAACAAGGCTTATAAAAAAGATTACAAAAGATAAGGATAAAATTCCTAATGTATTACTTAATGCAAAAGCAATAATAATCATAAAAAAATTATATGCTATCAAAATAGTACTTGCATAAGCATGTTTCAGCCCTAAATCAAGTAATATATGATGCAAATGCCTTTTATCCGGCTTAAAAGGAGAAGTTCCCCTGGCAATCCGAATGGAAAAAACCCTTAAGGTGTCAAACAACGGAATAACAAGTAATGCAATAGAAACAGCGGGAGAAGATCTCACATAAAAAGGTAAATTATCTATAAGATTAAGCTCATTAAATTTAATTATCAAAACAGCTACCAAAAAACCAAGCATCATTGAGCCTGTATCACCCATAAATATCTTTTTATCAGAAGAAAAAACATTATAACGGTAGAATGCTGCCAAAGCACCAATCATACTGAAACAATAGATTGCCCATGAATGAAAAAGGTTAAAATAAAACCATACTCCCAGTCCGAGCAAGGATACAATTCCTAAACCCGACGATAAACCATCAATCCCATCTATCAGGTTAAAAGCATTCGTTATTACAATAATAATAAAAATTGTAAGATAAAGACTAAGATGATAATCCAACTGATGAATTCCCATAAATCCGTGTAAGTCAGTTATTCTTAATCCTGCCAGATCAGTAATTATAACTCCTGCCGTTATCTGTCCGATTAATTTTTTGAAAGGGGCAATGATAAGTATATCATCCTTCAGTCCCATCAAAAACATAATGATAACCCCTAAAATAATATATTGTGATTCGGGAATATTTGCAACATTTGAAAATGCCAATGCTGCAATAACAAAACCTGAAAAGATAGCAATACCTCCTAATGTTGGAGTTTTATGCTTGTGAGATGTCCGACTGTTCGGAACATCATATAAGCCTTTTTCACGTGCGACATTTATTATGGAAGGAATTGAAATATAAGCAATACAAAAAGATAATACTATTGCCGATAATATGGTTACCCAATGATGTGAGAAAAATATTTCCATATCAGATTAATTATTAATTTATTTTTTTAAAGGTGTAAGATTTACAACATTAACTTCTTCCCAGTTAATCATATTATTAGCTTCGCCCAGCGTAATAAACCGAAAATCATTTATCCACTTCGACAACTTCTCCTTATTGCTTCCTAAGCCCATATAGGTTGTTAAAAGCCTGAGAGGATCTAATCCTTTCAGATGTGGTTGGGTTTTATCAAATTCACGTAATCTGAAATAAGCCATCGTATAATCAGATTTTGAAGTAAGCATCTTAATTATCGGATAAGGAAATAACCTGAAATACTCGCCTCCGCAATAAACGAATCTTAGTCCTAAAAAACTATTGGAACTAATGGGGAACTCTTTTATTCTATTTCCCTTATATTCAACAATACAAGGTTTATTTACCGGAAAAATCCGTGATCCACCATGCGAACGTCCGGCAGTAAAAATTGAACTATCACCTTCTATTCCACATTCAGCTAATTCTTCGAAAAACCAGTTATATCCTCCCATTGCTGAATATCCAGGTGCACGATAATATCGCATCTTTATTCCAGAAATATCTTCTATTGTGTTGACAGCCTTTTTAGTGTCCTGGCGGAATGTAAGCCTGTCCAATTGATAAATGAGCCGATGTTCATAAGAATGAACTGCTATTTCATGCCCTTTTTCAACAAGTTCTTTTACAAGATGGGGGTATTTGTTTGCTGTCCAACCTAATACAAAAAAAGTTGCCTTTTGGTTTCTTTCTTCCAGAAAGTCTATTAAAAATTTAGCGTAATTTTCTACTTTCGATGGAAAATTATCCCATTTTTTAATGTCTTCGGCTGCAGGTATTCCTACACGATGAAACCAGTCTTCCAAGTGAAATGTAAGTATATTCATACTTTATTATTTTTATAATGAGTATAAGCAAAGATAGAGAATTTTGATGATTTGATGAAATTTTTGTTTCTCATGTCCTTATTCTTGAACAAAAATCACCAAAAAGTCAAGACTGCAAAACTACACATTTAAAAATCCCCGCAATCCAAGCCATAACGAGGTGGAGTTTTGTGTTTTGATTTCTCTTTTCGTTGTCGTTATTCGTGGATTGCTTAGCTCAAATGGCCATCGCTATTTTTAAATGCTTGTTTTGTGGCGTAAATACTTTGAGGTCGATCCTTGCTTCGTAGCGATAAACGACTCCATCCCCAATGCCTTCCTTCCGATTTTATCGGAACAGGCTCTAAAATGGGAAGGGAGGTTCTTCGACATTTTCTTTTGTGGAAAATTGAAGGTGTTTATATTTACAAATTCAATTTGTTATTAAACAGCGAACTAACTCCTCTCCTTTTAGGTTTAGCCTTCTTTCAGTTTATGCACCGCTACGAATACGATGCCGAAAACCGCCTTACCCATGTATTTACCTCGCACGATGGAATATACCGAATCGGCTCGAGTTTAAAAATTAATTAAACCCAAATTAATCAAGAGGAGACTTTAAAAGTCGAACCTATTGATTTAGTTGTACAACAAACCTGACAGGTTTAGCATTTTCAGGTTTATTTTTTAATATCATTTTCATTAATTTGATATTGTAATACTTTTTTTATAAATTAGCCGTTCAAAAACCATAGTCCGTTGGAGTAGGGTGGCAACGTTGCCTGAATCGGGCGGATATCTCAAACACCAATGATATGTCGTTTATGTAACTGACGGGGCGAAGCTGTGTAAAGAGTGAATTAGTTATCAATATACAAGTCTGTTAAGTTGCTGATTATAAAGATATACACCAAAGCCGATGTTCATGGCTTGATTGAAGGCGAATATGGTATAATTAAACTCTGACAAACTTAAGGAAGAGAAAATAAAGCAATTACAAATCCAAAAAAGTGAATATCAAAATATATTATCTGAAATATCTCAAATTCAAATTATAGATACTGAATCAAAAGAAAGTATCAATAAAACAGCAGATAATTCTGGCTTAACCCGTAATTAATTGTACAAATTGATATTTTTATTATGAGTTTGAAGGGAATAGTGGATTTTATGCAAAAGATGAATTAAATACAAAAACTGAAATTCATGAACCATATCATTGGTATACTGGTTTAGGGAACATTGAAAAGTATATTGGTGGTATAAAAAGAATTGCTTTAGCAAGAGGTGCAACAGGTTTAGATAATCCAGAAGAGAGAGTAGTAAGTCAACAGGATATGGATGATATAGGATTAAATATATTATTAAAAGGAACTAAAAAAGCATGGTGGAACAGAAAAGTCAAAAGATTATCAAAATTCAGATTCTAAAAGCAGTATATTGGGAGCTGTAAAGAAATATTATGATTTTTTAATTGACAGCGGATTCAGAAATGACCATCCATGTAAAACATTGGTATTAAACAAGAGCAGGAACAAAGATGTTATACATGAAGATTTATTCACATGTTCGGAGTTGGAATTACTTATGGAGAGAGACGAACGTTACGAAATATTGAGATTAAAGAATCAAACTTTAATTTCAATATTGATTTATCAGGGACTTACAGCAGGTGAAGTGGTGAATTTAAAAC
>CAZYEM010000331.1:0-3983 GCA_964646395.1 uncultured Bacteroides sp. | reverse complement strand
TACCGGAAGTAGTTTTGAATGTATGGGTGCCAGCCGCGAAGCACTTTATTCAATGTTGGCAGAACCTGCTTTTTTTATACTAATGGGGTCACTTGCTTTACTTACCGGACACTTATCGTTTCAGGAAATATTTGCTGCTCTGCATATTGGCTCATATATAACTTATGCACTTGCTATTCTTGCTACCTTTGTTATTCTGATGATTGCTATGATAGAGAATAGCCGTATGCCAATTGATGATCCAAAAACGCATTTGGAACTAACCATGATTCATGAAGTTATGATTCTGGATAACAGTGGATTTGATTTAGGATTACTATTAACTGCCGGATATCTGAAATTTGCAATTTATGGAGCCTTAATTGTAAACTTATTTGTAGGAGTAATTCCTTATGGATATACAATTCCTATGTTTTTTATTATCCAATTTCTTGTTGCTGTGGTAATCGGTACAATAGAATCATTTATGGCAAGATTCAGAATGGGGCATAATGCTCAGTTTATTTTTGTACTAACTTCTGTAAGTTTATTAATCTTTTTTGGTGCATTATTAATATTGGGAAAATTTATTTAAACAGCTAAAATATTAAAAATATGATAGATGTATTGCTTATAACATTTCTTATAACACTGTTTTATATGGCTATAGCAAACCGATTGCTTACCTATATAAATGTATTGGCTTTGCAAGGTGTTCTGCTTTTCTTCGTTGTTTTTCTACAGCTTAATGAAATCAGTACCTTAAATCTGGTTTTTATTCTTTTGGAAACCATTATCTTTAAATCAATAGCTGTACCTATTTTTCTGGCTTATGTGTTAAAGCGCAACAATATCACCCGTGAGGCTGAACCATTTTTACCAAATTTCGTCTCTCTGATAATCACTACAATCATTGTTGTTGCTACTATATTGTTAGCCAATATTATAGAAGACACTCATTTAGACAAAATCTTTTTTGTTGTCGCTCTTTCTACGCTATTTGTTGGTTTATATATTATTGCCACACGTAGGAAAATCATAACACACGTTATGGGTTATATGGTAATCGAAAATGGAGTTTTTGTATTATCTCTTGCCGTTGGTAATGAAATGCCAATGCTTGTAAATCTTGGTATTATGCTTGATATTTTTGCCAGTGTCCTTATTTTAGGTATTTTCTTAAATAAGATTGGAGATGTTTTCAAAAATATTGATGTTAATCAATTGAGCAATCTGAAAGATTATTAAACTTCATAAATACTAAAAACATGACACTTATATACCTGATACTCGCTTTTTCAATAGCAATAGTTCTTTTCATTAATAAAAATAAAGCTATTAATATAAGTTTGATACTATTATTTGTAATTCTTCAATGGATTTATACAATTTATGCATGTTATCATTTTAGAACAACAGATCTTGAATATTTTACATTTGATTCACTGGGAATACTTCTGCTGATAACTTTAAGTATAATTAGTATTCCGGCAATGATTCACAGCTTTATTTACATCCGCAATAATGTTGAAACTCCACAATCTATAGGAATCTATTTTGCTGCAATTGTTGGACTGATTTCAGCAATCAGTGCGGGGTATTTGTCTAATCATATTGCAGTTACCTGGATTTTTACTGAACTTACCACGCTATGTGCTTCCGCATTAATATACCATCATCGAAATAAACTGGCTCTTGAAGCAACCTGGAAATATGTTTTTATTTGTGCAATTAGTATTACTTTCATATTTATTGGGATATTATTTTTAAGTCTTTCATTGCAACATGCAGGTTCTGTGGATTTATCCTTTAAAAACTTACTGTCAAACGCTGATAAACTGAATCCATTTTGGTTACAACTTGCCTTCTTATTTATCTTTACAGGATTTACAGCCAAATTAGGATTGGTTCCAATGTTCACTGCCGGAATTGATGCAAAAGATAATGCACCAGGACCAGCTGCTGCATTACTTTCAAGTGTTTTGATGAATCTGGGTTTTATTGGTATTTTTCGCTTTTATATTGTAATTGCAAATACATCCTTGCATCATTGGGCAAACCTTGTAATTGGCATAGCTGCATTCTTATCTATATTCGTAGCAACCGTTTATATGATTAAAGTAAAAAATATAAAGCGAATGTTTGCCTATTCAGGTATTGAACACATGGGCTTGGTAATGTTGGGAATTGCAGCCGGAGGTGTTGGCTATTATGCAGCTGTCTTACATATTGTATTGCATGCATTTGTAAAATCAAGTTTGTTTTTTCAATACAATCAATTATATAACGTATTTAAAACCAAGAGTATTTATCATATTGGGAATTATTTTAAATTTAATCCTACAGGAGCAATGGTGCTTTTATTAGGTTTTATTTGTGCTACAGCTATGCCACCATCAGGTCTGTTTGTCAGCGAATTTATGATTTTCAGTTCCTTGTTTTCAGCCAATTATATTATTGTCCTATTATTGGTTCTTTTGCTTTTAACTATGATAATATGGGCTTTTGGAAAAAATATGTTTAAAATATTATTTATTCCGTCTATCGGTTTTGATGAATCAAATGTTGTTTATATTAGTCGTTGGGAATCGTTAACTCAGATTATTCTATTAGCAGGTTCAATATATTTAGGTTTAAATCCTCCTGCTGCATTTGTACAACTGATAAATGAAAGTATATTTCAATTACCACTTTAAATAAATATAAATATCTGTTATGAATTATTTATCCGTTTCAAATAATCAAGCTATTAATTTATCATTAATTCCAGTATTAGATTATAATACATTTTTTGAGTTAAATACCGGTTTCATTATAAATCATCCCGAAAGACATTGTGTAAATTATTATGGATATTATTTTAATGGTAAAATTAAACTAATTTGCTGTATAGCAGATGATTTAACACATGAAATATTTCTTTCCTCCTGTTTGGTTGAATTTTCAGCTACCTTAAATGCCTTTACTTCCAAACTTCTATGTTTTGAAAAATTTGAAAGAGAGATACATGAGAATTTTGGTATAAAATATACCGGACATCCATGGTTAAAACCATTACGTTATCCTTTTAATCGTTTTGACAAATCACAAACTATCGCTAATTATCCATTTTATTCAATTGATAGTGAAGAATTACATGAAGTTGGTGTTGGTCCGATACATGCAGGTGTAATTGAACCCGGACATTTCCGCTTTATTTGCAATGGAGAACAAATTCTGCATCTCGAAATACAATTAGGTTATCAACATAGAGGAATTGAACAATTGTTTCTCGAAAAGAAAAATTTGCTTCAAAGAACTACTTTAGCTGAAAATATAGCAGGAGATACCGTTGTAGGACATACAACAACATTTTCACACATTTGGGAAAGTTTATGTGATTATAAAGCTACAGAAGAAATAGAATTTGCTAGAACTCTGGCATTGGAATTAGAACGGATTGCCATACATACAGGCGATTTGAGTGCGGTATGTACTGATATTGCATATCAATTGGGAAGTTCAGTTTTTGGAAGATTAAGAACACCTATTGTGAATTTTATGCAGGAATGGTGTGGAAATCGTCTGTCAAAAGGCTTGATAAGACCCGGAAAAAATCAGTTTCCCTTTACCAAAGAATTGGCAATTCGCTTAAAGGAAGTTTTAAATACCTATGAACCTGATTTTGATGAAATGTGTAAGCAATTATTCAAATTACCCAGTGCTTTATCACGTTTCGAAAGAACAGGTGTAGTTACTCATGATGATGTACTATCAATTGGAACTGTCGGAATATCAGCCAGAATGAGTAATCTGAACAGAGATATCCGGCAATCTCATCCATATAGTCTTTATAATGAATTAGACCACAATCCGATTTGCAAACGGCATGGAGATGTATATTCAAGGGTTCAGATTAGAAAGCTGGAAGTTAAGCAATCTATAAATCATATTCGTAAACTTTTAGAATATATTCCGGTTTATGAAGAAAATAAATCTATGAATTCACCAAAACCCAATACTTT
>CAZYEM010000330.1:0-4034 GCA_964646395.1 uncultured Bacteroides sp. | reverse complement strand
GCAATTGTGTTAGATTTCTGGTGATATTATTCAAACCGATAATTTCTTCATGTAAACTGTCAATTCTACTGATACTTATAAAAGAAACAATTATTAAGATTACAATTGATGTAATAATAATCCCGAATCCGAATCTCAGTTTGGTTTTTGTGCTTAGTTTATTTAATGTGTTCATTTATAAATCCTCCGTTAATATATTATTAATGATTGTTTTTATTTTAGTATAATTTGTTTGCTGATTAGTAAATTTGCTGCATTAAGTACAATAAGTCCATCGGGTGTAATACCTTTAATGTTTTCACTGTCAATAGTGTTCAGTGTTAATGGAGGTAAACTTAATGTTTGTGAATCGATGGTTTTGTTGCCTGATATTGAATCTGCTACTATCCCAAACTCCATATTTTCATCTTTCAGAATAATTACTTTATTTAATTCAGTAAGTCCTCTTTCCTTTAAATTAAAAAGAGTTTTCAGGTTTATAATGGAAACTATTCTTCCCCTCAGATTAATAACTCCCATTACAAAAGCAGGAGTGCCCGGAATTGAAGTTATTTCTTTAAGTGACAAGACTTCAGAAACATATTTTTCTTCAATTGCAAATCTTTCGGGAATTAATAAAAACTCAACAACAGAAATAGCGTTTTCTGATGTTAAAATATTGTTTTCTTTTCGTCCTGCTACTTTTTTTGCTCTTTCTATTAGAATTTCCTTGTCCTTGTCCATTTATTTGCTATTAATTAAACTTGTAGCTAATGCTTTGAGACTTCTGGCTGTTAATCCTTCAGAATCAGTAACTATTTCATTATCATTGTATTCTTCAAGTAATTCAATTACAGTTTCATAATGCTTTTTGGAAATTTGTTTTTTATTTTTCTTCAATGCTAAATCACCTAACATAAAATGAGATAATATATGTTTGTGATCCAGATAAATTGCCTGTTTCAATAATGATTCGGCCTGCTCTGTTTCATTTTGCTCCAATAAAAAATTTGCATAAAGATAATACATTTCTGCATTTGCAGTAGTATTTGAAATAATTTTTTTTATTATTTTTTCTCCTTCAATAATATTTGTGGTGTTTGCTATTGATTTTACCAGCAAATTAAATATTTCGTTATTGATTTTTCCTTGTTCGGTAAGATTTAAAATAGCAGTTATACATTTCTGATATTCACCATTCTGATACAAATCTGCAGGGCTTACTGCTTTATGTTCAGTTATTTTAACGGATATCGGAATTTGTTTACTGCTCTTTTCAGATTCAGTGAGGGTATTTATCTTTTCAGATTTTTTGAATTTGGTTTTTAGTGTTTTTGGAATTAATTCCGAAGCTATATCTGATATTTTTTGTTTTTCAGTTGTGATATTAGTTTTCTGATAAAAAATTGCTTTTTCGTAAATTATCCTTTTAAAGTTTGAAAAATATTCATCATTTAATTCAACCTGACTGGTAATTAACCATCCATCTTCAACAATAGCATTATAAAACCGATCGCTTACTTCTTTAATAATCTGAGGCGTAAAATACATCATAACATTTCTGCAGAAAATAACATCCATATTTTCGGTATGTGTGATACTTGATGGATATGAATTTTTAGAAAGATTAAGATAGGAGAATGTTACCATTTTTTTTATATCAGAATTAATTTTCCACAACTTATCTGATTTGGTAAAGTATTTGTTTTTAATATATTGATCATTTTCTCTGAATGACCAATCGGTATATTCACCTTTTAATGCTTTCTGAATGGCAACAGGGCTAATATCGGTAGCCAATATAGAAATTTCCCAATCGGCTAATTCGGGGAAATACTCTTTTAAAATAATAGCAAGCGTATAGGGCTCTTCTCCTGAACTACAACCAGCACTCCAAATTTTTATTTGCTTTTTTGAATTTTGTCTTTGATTAAGTAAATCGGGAATTATTTTATTTTTAAATAAATCCAAGGCCTTTTTTTCTCTGAAAAAATAGGTTTCGCCAATGGTTAAGTTAGCTGATAATGTATTTAATTCAATATTAGTAAACTCTGGTTTCGAAATCCAGGAATATATAGCTGAAATATTGGGCTCAATTTTCAGGTCTTTTGCGGTTGCCTTCAATCTTCTGTCCAAATCAATAAACTGATTGGGCTGAAAATTAAGCCCTAATAAATCAACAACTTTTTTGCTGATTTCTATTAATTGTTCTTCATGCCTCATTTTCATTGTTTAATGAAAAGTTTGATTCAATAATTTGTGATAATTCGATTTCTTCGGCTTTACTTAATAATTTTTCCAAATCATAAATAAAAACAATCCCCTTATCATCACGAAGAATATTTGCAAACTTCAATCCACTTTCAATTTCTTTAGCGTCATATAAATCCTGAGTGTCAGGTAGTAAAATATCTTCAACCTCATCAGCAATGAGTGCTAATTTCCTGTTTTGTGATTTTACAATTAGTAATCTGTCGCTCAATTTTATTTCCTGTAATGGATAACTTAATCTTTTTCTGAGGTTTATAACAACTATAACTTCACCATGATAGTCAAAAACACCTTCAATAAAATCAGGTGAATCGGTCAGCTTTGTAATTGCCTGTGCTCTGATAACTCTTTCAATTGCTTCCAAATGAATAGCAAAGCGTTGCTGTTCAATAATAAATGTAAGTATTTTCTGTGAATTTATATACATCGTAATAGCTGAAATTAATAAATGGATAAACAAAGATAGTATATTTATTTATAATTTAAATTAAAAATAAATACCTGGATTTTTAAATTTATATAGATTATTTTAAAATTCCATTTGGATGGAATTAATAGTAAAGGATTTTTTTCTTTGTTTAACTTCAATTTAAAAATCCTTACTTATTTAAGATCAGCACATAGCATTTACATTAGAAAACTGCGGATTTAAAATCTATTTCGACCAAAAAGTCTGATTTTCAACACTACGCTAATAATAATTATTAAAAAGTAAACATGGAACTCTTATTTCCAATTCACTGAAACGATAATTTCATTTCTTCGGCCAAACAATTGAAAAGGAGGATTGTATCCTAAAAACCGATAATGTCCATACGATTTTATTCCTTTATCCCTGAGTAATTTCTGAAGCTTTTCCGAATAAAATTTCAGATCCTTATCAGATGCAAAACCACCAAACTCAATTGCAGCAACAAACTCATCCGTTGTATTTATGATTTTTACTTCAGGATCATTTGGTTTTGGAAGATTGTTAACATTGTACCCGGATGGCATTACAAAACTCATACTTGAAACAGAATCATTTATATCCATCTGAACCGGAGATGTCATTGATATTTTAGTTTCAGACTCATTGCCTCCAAAAATATAATTTGCTAATTTTCTAAATCCGGGTCCCGATAATTCCTTATAGGTTTTTGCATTTGATTGTATAATAGCAATGGTGGTTGATGGATAGAATCTGATCTCAAATTCTTTTTCCTTTAACATGATACTGTATTTTTGTTTTTCTGTTTTAATTATACTCATGGAAGTAAATGCTGGAAACAAAGCGAATAAAGCTATAATAATAGTAATAATTGTAGTTTTCATTTTGTTTTTATTTTATTTTTATTTTATTTATCAAACATTCAGATCTCTCAAAAGTTTTGTAGCTAAATTGTTTTCTGATTAAAAATGTATAAACAGTCATAATTTGATCAGTATTAAAAATACAGGAATCATCTTCCTAAATATCTTATAATCCTCGCTTTTGTGATTGTTTACAAGAGTTTAAAAGTAGTGAAGTTGACAACTTGCAACTATTTACTTTTTATGAAATAGTGGGACTTCTATAAATTTCTTTTTCTCGATTAAACTTGAAAATTTAAGTATTCAAAAGTATAATTATTTACAAGGTGTACACGATTTTACTTCGTTAAGTTATTGTTTCGAAATATTGATAATGTGGTGTTTAATATCTTATTCGTTTCAACAATATCAAATTTCCAGTATCACTCATAAATATTTTCTATTGTTTTTTCAACTACATAAAGCTTTGATAGTGTTTTAAATTTTTATTA
>CAZYEM010000329.1:0-4053 GCA_964646395.1 uncultured Bacteroides sp. | reverse complement strand
GTCATATTTTGACTAAAAAATCTACTAAACGTAAACGTAATTTAACTTACACTACTACTGTAGATACTTCTGATGAGAAGAGAGTAAAAGCAATGCTTTCAAAGTAGTTTGAAAATTAGTATTAACCTTGTTTATAGCACCAAAGAGTCCTAAATAGACGGAACGCTTAAACAAAAACAATTAAAAAAATGCCAAGATCAGTAAATTCAGTTGCATCAAGAGCAAGAAGGAAGAAACTCCTTAGAATGACGAAAGGCCAATTTGGTCGTAGAAAAAATGTTTGGACTGTAGCAAAAAACTCTTTAGAAAAAGGGTTGCAGTATGCTTACAGAGACAGAAGAGTTAAAAAACGCAATTTCAGAAATTTATGGATTGCTCGTATTAATGCAGGGGTTAGACCTTATGGTTTATCTTACTCAGTTTTCATGGGTGGAATCCACAAGAAAAATATCAATTTAAACAGAAAAGTATTAGCTGATTTAGCTATGAATCATCCTGAAGCTTTTAAAGCAGTGGTTGACTTAGTAAAAGGCTAGTTTTGTTTAATCAATTGCTGCCATTTACAAATGGTGGCTTTTAAAAAAATATTTTGAGTTATTGTGCAAATGAATAATTTTTTTTAATAAATTTGCACTCCCTAAAAAATCAATAAAAAAATAGCAGTCATGAGCAAACCGGAATTAATGCAATATGTAGAAAACCTAACTGAAAAGAGAGAATTTCCTAGTTTCAAAGCAGGTGATACTATTACAGTTTCATATAAAATCAAGGAAGGTAACAAAGAACGTATTCAGCAATTTCAAGGAGTAGTTCTCCAAAGAAGCGGAAGTGGTTCTACTGAAACTTTCACCGTTAGAAAAATATCAGGTAATACAGGTGTTGAAAGAATATTTCCTTTCTCTTCCCCTTTTATCGATTCAATCATTGTTAACAAACATGGTGTGGTTAGAAGAGCACGTATCTTCTACTTGAGAAACTTAAGAGGTAAAAAAGCAAGAATTAAAGAAAGAAGAATGTAGTTTTTGTTTTTCATATTTTTGTACCCCGGCATTTCGTCGGGGTTTTTTTATATAAAAAAGGTAATTATATAAAAATAATTAGTAGGTTTGCTGATTATTTCAAATTCGTTCGTTTCGTTCGGTTTTTTATAATAACTTAATTTGTAATATATTAATATTTAATTAAATGAAAAGGTTTTTTATAGCTGTTGTCTGTATCTTAATAGGTACTATAGGTTTTTCTCAATCCATAAAAGGTGGAATTTCAGAAGAAACATTAAAAAATATAATTACATCCTACAAAAAAAGTACTTCTGATAAGGCATTGCAAAATGCTATTTCAAGTAATGAAATAAAAAAATTGGCTCTTAATCGTCAGAATTTATTCGGTAGAGATGTTTATTTTTCAAACAGAGTAAAATCGAGAGGAATAAGTGATCAGAAGTCATCGGGAAGATGTTGGTTGTTTACAGGCTTAAATGTATTGAGAGCAAAAGTTATAGTCAGATATAACATGAATGATTTCCAATTTTCGCAAAACTATTCTTTCTTTTGGGATCAGTTGGAAAAGTCGAATTTATTTCTTCAGGAAATAATTGAAACCAAAGATAAACCTTTGGACGATAAAAAAGTGGAATGGTTATTCAAAAATCCAATTGGAGACGGTGGACAATGGACTGGTGTTGTTAATATTACTCAGAAATACGGCTTGGTTCCTTCGGATGTGATGCCTGAAAGTAAAAATACAGAAAATACATCTGTATTATCTTCTCTACTTGGATATAAACTGAGAGAAGCTGGTTTGCAAATTAGAGATTTGTCTGCTAAAGGTCAAAATGGAGAGGGTTTATTAAGTAAGAAAAATGAAGTTTTATCTGAAATCTATAAAATATTAATTTACAGTTTGGGAGAGCCTCCTACCGAATTTGAATGGCGTTACAAAGATGCATCAGGAAATATGAGTGAAGTTAAAAAATACACTCCAATTACTTTTTTTAATGAATTTGTAAACATTGATTTATCGGGTTACATAATGTTTATGAACGATCCTTCCCGTCCTTTTAATAAATTGTATGAAATAGAATTTGACCGTCATACGTATGATGGTGATAACTGGAAATATATCAATTTACCAGTTGAAGAAATTAAAAAATTAGCTATTTCTTCTATCAAGGATTCAAGTGCATTATATTTTTCGTGTGATGTGGGCAAACAATTAAATAGTGAAAAAGGTATTTTAGATGTAAATAATTACGATTATGAAAGTTTGTTCGGAACTAAATTCGGAATGAATAAGACTCAGCGTATTCAAACTTTTGAAAGTAGTTCGTCGCATGGTATGACTTTAGTTGCCGTAGATTTGAAGGATAATAAGCCTGTAAAATGGTTGTTGGAAAACAGTTGGGGAATGACTGGTTTTGAAGGTCATTTGATTATGACAGATAAATGGTTTGAAGAATATATGTTCCGCTTGGTAGTTAATAAAAAATATGTGCCAGCAGCTATACTTAAAATACTAGAACAAAAGCCTGTCGTATTACCACCCTGGGATCCGATGTTTTCAAACGAACAATAAAATGTAAAGGATACAAATAATCTGGGAATATTAATATTAATATTTATAAAATGCCTGATTTACAACAAAGAGTTGATGCGTTTAAAGAATCTCAACAAACCTTTGGGAGAATGATTCACGATTGGCTTATTGGTTTTGGTTTTGAAGATAGTTCGGCCATACTAATGAAAGGTGTAATCATTGTTTTAGGAATTTTTATTTTAAGTTATATCGTTTTTTTGATTTCAAGAAGAATTATTGTACAGATTCTACATGAAATAGCAAAACGAACAGAAACTACCTGGGATGATATTATGGTGGAGCGAAGAGTATTCCATCGTTTAGCTTATCTTGCACCTGCTATTTTAATTCATTCGCTGATGCCAAGTATGCTTGTCAATTACGAAACATGGACTTTACTTTTGCAGGGTGCACTTAAGATTTATATGGTTCTTATCATTATCATTGTTCTTGATGCTTTTTTTAGTTCGATGATAGAAATTTATCAGAACTACGAAATATCTAAATTCAAGCCAATTAAGGGTTATATTCAGATAATGAAAATCATAATTTATCTGATTAGTGGAATCATTATTATTTCGATTTTGATTGATAAATCGCCTGTTTATCTGCTAACTGGTTTGGGAGCAATTTCCGCAGTACTTATGTTGATATTTAAGGATACTTTACTTGGTTTTGTGGCTAGTATTCAGCTTTCGAGCAATGATATGCTACGCCCGGGTGATTGGATTACGATTAATAAATATGGAGCAGATGGAACTGTGGTTGATATTAATCTGACCACCGTTAAAATAGAAAATTTCGATAAAACGATAACTACTGTTCCTACCTATTCAATGATTTCCGATGCTTTTCAGAATTGGAGAGGAATGCAGGAATCGGGTGTAAGACGAATCAAACGTTCGGTTATCATTAATATGAACAGCGTTAAATTTTGTACTCCCGAGATGTTGGATGCTTTTAAAAAAATACACCTGATAAGTGAATATATTACTGATACACAAGTATTATTAGAAGAAAACAATGCTTTTAATAATATTGATGATAGTGTTGTTGTTAATGGCAGAAGACAAACCAATTTGGGTGTTTTCAGAGCTTATTTACAAGCTTATCTGAATAATAACGAAAATTTATCGAAAGAAAACACTATTATAGTCAGACAATTGCAACCAACAGAAAAAGGATTACCTATCGAGATATATGCTTTCAGTAATATTTTGGAATGGGATAAATATGAAGATTTAATATCTGATATTTTCGATCATATTTATGCAGTTGTTCCACAATTTGAATTGCAGATTTTCCAAAATCCAAGTGGTAGCGATTTTAAAAGTCTTATAAATGTATAATTTTAATAAGAGTTACGAATTAATTATCTGATAATTCAATCTATTTAATAATAATTGCTATATTTGCAATATTATATGGGCTGTTAACTCAGTTGGTTTAGAGTGTTACCTTGACAGGGTAGAAGTCACA